>CAVBVT010000105.1:0-9613 GCA_963598855.1 Eggerthellaceae bacterium | reverse complement strand
ATACACAAAGCTCCAATGATCTCATCACTTCCATCATTTGCCTCGATCGGATAACATGCTGTAAAAATATGTCCCCATGTAGTATCCATGATTTCCTGAGAATACACGGTTTCACCGGAAAGTGCCTTGTCAATATACGGAATCATTTCATCTTTTTTTCGAACATAAATTCTTCTCTGTATTTTACGCCATTTCGGTGTTACATATCTTTCCAGATCATGTACCTATTCTATCGTATTCCAGGCTTCCTGCATACTGTTATTTCTACTGTTTTGTAAAACAAACATAAAATTTCTATCAAAAAAATACCCCATATTCTCATATATGGAGTATTTTTCTGCTATAAATTTTCACATTTCAGGCTTCTTTTGCCAGATTTTCTGTCAGTTTAAATCTGCGCTCCACCAGTTCCTCAATGAACTGTGCGGTAGCATCCCAGCCAAGGAGACTGCTGTTCAGGAGAATATCACGTGTATGGCGGTCGCCACGTTTTTTTCCGGTGATATATTCGTGTCTTGCATGCTGGGATTTCTCTACATTTTCCCATTCTTCCTCAGCTTTATGCTGATTTAATCCCTGTTTCTTCATGACTTCCGCGATTTCATCCTGCTTCGGTGCATAAATAAACACATTCATGACATCGGAGCTGTCCTTTAAGATGTAATCACTGCTTCGTCCTACGATAACGCAGGAATTCTTTGCAAATTCACGGATTGTCTGGAACTGTGCATCAATAACTCGGTTGGAAAGGTTTGCATAACGGACACCGTAAGAAGTATCAAAAGCATAGCGGACACCGATCCTGGTATCTGCCTCTTCTACCAAACCTTTATCAACACCGATCTCCTGCACAACCTTGTCTACAAGATCACGGTCATAATACTCAATCCCGAAATACTCCGCAACCATTCGTGCAATCTCCGGTCCGCCGCTTCCATATTCACAACCAACCGTGATAACAAAATGTCTGTCCGGATATTTTGCATCCGGGAGAGATACCGCTTCTGCCGGTGCTGCTTTTGTCTCATCTACAATAAAGATATCACGGCCAAATTCTGCACCGTATTTTCTCTTGGAATAGAAGTAGAAAAATACTCCAAGTGCCAGCCAGATTCCAACGACGATCCACTCCTGCCATACAAGTGCCGCAGAAAAAGATGCCGGTATGATATACAGAAGTGTCATAAATCCGGCCATGATCACCGCCATGGTGCCAACAAAGCCGCCGGCTTTTACCTTATAAGGCCTTTCCATCTCCGGTTTCTTTTTTCGGAGGATGCAGAAGGAAATGGATACAAACAAATAGGCAATGACACAGCCAAAAGATGCCGCATCAACCAGCCACACCAGAACGCCTCGTCCAAAGAACGGTGCTGCCACACAGGCAACTCCACAGAGGATGATCGCTGCTTCCGGAGTTTTGTTTTTTCCAAGCTTTCCAAACATTTCAGGGATCATCAGTGATTCACCCATGGAATAAAGTGCACGACTTCCGCCCATGAGGAAGGAGTTCCAGGAAGTGATGATTCCGCATAATCCTCCAATGATCAGAACCTTGCCCATTAACGGTGAACGGAAAGCTACCTCAATGGCTTTTGCAGAAACAAGTCCGTTCTGAGAATTCATCTCCTGTGCGATCGCACTCTGCGGCATGATATAGCAGACTGCAAAAACGATCAGCAGATACCAGGCTACTGCAAGAAAGATGGAAAGAAGCATGATCTTTCCGATTTTTTTATAAGGAACATTGATCTCCTCAGCTGCCTGAGGAATAACGTCAAAACCAATGAAAAGAAATGGTGTCATGCAGGCAACCTTGAATACACTTCCCAGTGTGGTTCCTGCTCCGTTTTCCCACACCTGTCCCGTGATATTGGAAACATCGCCATTTACTGCTGATCCAACCACCAGAAGGATTCCTGCAATGGCAATGATCGCTGTCAGTACTGTCTGCAAAAGTGCTGCTGTTTTTGCGCCCTTGATGTTGATGTATGTAATCAGGATTGAAACACCGACACCAAGAAGGATCGTTGTAAGGTAGATATCCTTTCCTGCGATCGAATACAGATATACCTGGTTAAAATCAGGAAACAGATAGGTGATAACTGTCGGAAGCGCAGTAGCCTCAAATGCGGATGTTGCCACATATCCGAGAATGATCATCCAGGTACATACAAAGGATCCGGTAGGTCCCATAGCACGGTAGCTGAATACATGCTCACCTCCGCACTGAGGCATTGCAGATGTCAGCTCTGCGTAAGTAAGTCCTACGAAAAACACCATCACACCACCGATCAGCATGGCGATCATAGATCCGGCAAAACCGGCTGTTATGATCCAGTCTCCTGAGTTAATGACCCAACCCCATCCGATCATTGCTCCAAAAGCAATAACCAAAATATCCCAGGATCCCATTACTTTGTCAAATTTTGATTTCTGTTCCATATAAAACCTCCTCTTTTCCCTTTTTTCAGACAAAAATCCGCTGCTCCTTTTCCTGCATCCTTGCAGGCAGAACAGCGGATTTTCATATGTCAGGCGGAGAAACTCCGCATTTTGTTAATCTTAAGCCTCCAGAGCTTCTTTCAGTGATGCCTCAAAGATCTCCAGACCTTTCTCCATCTGCTCATCTGTCATGGTGAGCGGTGCAAGGAAACGTACAATATTTCCATATGTTCCACAGTTCTCAAGAAGAAGTCCCTTCTGAAGTGCATTCTGGATCAGTTTGGATGTAATCTCTGTAGCAGGCTCCTTGGTATCTCTGTCCTTTACAAGCTCGACGCCGATCATTGCTCCAAGTCCTCGTACATCGCCGATCACCGGATATTTTTCCTGAAGCTCTTTGTAGCGTTTCATGACGGTTTCACCGATATGTCTTGCTTTTCCTGCGTAATCATCGCGTTTCATCACGTCCATAACGGCCAGTGCTGCTGCACAGGATACCGGGTTTCCGCAGAAAGTTCCGCCGATGGTTCCTGCCGGTGCTGCATCCATGATCTCAGCTCTTGCCGTGATCGCGGAAATCGGGAGTCCTGCACCAAGGGATTTCGCTGTTGCAATGATATCCGGTGCTGCTCCGGCTTCTGCCCAGTACTCGGATGCATAATATCTTCCAGTTCTGCAGTTACCACACTGAACCTCATCTGCGATCATCAGAATTCCGTTATCATCACAGATCTTGCGGACTGCTTTTACCCACTCGATCGGTGCAGGGATAAATCCGCCCTCGCCCTGGAATGGCTCAACGATCATGCAGGCGATCTCACTTGCAGGTGCACCCTCGTCAAAGATTCTCTGCAACTCGTTAACGTAATACTGAATAGCCTCAGCCTCTGTATATCCTTTTGGGGCACGGTATAAATATGGATATGGGGCACGGAAGATTCCTGCCGGGAACGGTCCCATGCCAACTGCATATGCTTTCTTTGCGGTCAGTGCCATGGTCAGGTTTGTTCTTCCATGGAAAGCACCAGTGAAGCAGATCACACCGCTTCTCTTTGTAAAGGCTTTTGCGATCTTGATGGCGTTCTCATCACACTCTGCACCGGAGTTTGCGAAGTATGTTTTCTTTACATCTCCCTTACATGGCATGATCTCGTTTAATTTCTCAGCCAGTGTTACATAGCCATCATGTACATATACGTTAAAGATTGTGTGGAAATATTTCTCAGTCTGTTTCTTTACTGCCTCAATAACCTCCGGATGAGAATATCCGATATTCAGAACTCCAACTCCTCCAACCCAGTCAAGGAACTTATTTCCATCCATATCTTCAAACATGGCACCTGAACCCTGTTTGATACAGATCGGATATGTTTTTCCGCAAAGTGCTTTCGGGATCGCTGCATCTCTTCTGTCAAGAAGTTCTTTTGATTTTGGTCCTGGAACCTGCTCTGTTACGATCTCCGGTAATGCTGTTGCTAATTCTGCTGTTGTCATAATATTCTCCTCCTTTATCTGATCACGGTTTTTTTATTTTCTGAAAATAGTTTAAAAATATTTCCAGAAATAAAAAAACAGACGACGGATGTGTTATCATCCGACGCCTTTGTCGTTTATCTGCTGTGTTATTTGTTTTTTGATTTAGGTAGATTATAGCATTTTCCGAGCTGAAATCAATAGGCCTAGCGTCCTATGTTAATTGTGCACGATGCATAATTTCCATTATCTGCGATACCGATATCTCCTGATCAGAAACGCCATCTTCAGTTCCAGGCAGATATCCAGATTTTCAAGATTACATCCTAAGATCTCCCGAATCTTTTTTAGCCTGTAATTTAATGTATTTCTGTGGAGAAACATCTCTTCTGCTGTCTTTTTTGCGTTGCAGCTGCAGTTCAGATAATTTTCCAGTGTTTCGCTTAAATTTCCATCATTCAGTTCATCTGCCTGCAGAAGTTTTCCAATCTTTTCTTCCACATAAGTATCCAGGATCCTGGAATCATCCACATGGGAAAGCAGCGTATAAAGTCCCTGATCTCTGTAAAAAAATATCTGCCCCTTCAGTCCGGAAACTTCTGCTGCCCGAAGTGCCGAGGATGCTTCGTTTCGGCTGTCTTTTATCTCATCCAGATATGCCCTGCTGTTTCCGGCTCCGATTCGAAGACCGATTCCATATTCCCTCCGTGCCCGGTTCACAATTCTGGAGAAAATTTCCTTTATATCACTTTCCTCAGATTCTCTGTCCGGGATCAAGGCAAGAATGGTGCCTGCCTGTGGAAGGATCAGGATATCCTGTTTGATATAGCTGGAAAATTCAGCACGGATCATTCGTTTCACATTCCGCCCGGCTGTCAGGGAATCATCGTCTTCCCATCCGCTTTCTGTGTTTCTGGCTGCAAACGCAAATTCCGCCACAAAAAAGCTTCCATCCAGGTCAATGTTCAGATATCTGGCCTGTGCCATCACACGTTCCTTGCTTAAGTGTTCTGCATCTAGGATGGAGGAAAATAACTGTTCTGCGGCATTTCTGTCATTTTCTTCCAGAACAAGCCTGCGGCAGATGATCTGTGACAGGTCGATCAACGGATATTTTTCCGGCAGTTCAAAGAGCGGAAGATTTTTTTCTCCACAGTACTGTATCAGTTCCTGGGAAATCTGTCCTTCATTGATTCCAAGGGCCGCAATTCCATGGTCATACATCTGGCAGATCAGATCCATCAGTTTCTGGCTGTCGTCGGTAACACTTGGATTGGTGAAAACGACAAATTCACCTCCGTGAATATAATTTTCAATCCTGTATTCACTTCTGACACACTGGAGGCAATCTGCAAAATAGATCCATCTGACAGACTGCTCCAAACCATTTTCACCTGCTTTCAGCTTCAGAACCTCTGTAAGTTCCGGGATCTGCATCATCTCTTTGCAATTCATCGTTCGTTATTCCTCCCACTGGTACTCTTTCATATCTGCACATCCGTTGGCCTTAAATCCAACGCCTTCGTCTTCCAGAAGCATCCTCTGCTCTCTCCATCCCGGTGCTGTGCGGCCCGCATGATTTACCACTCTGTGGCAGGGATATTTCCCGTAAAATTCTGCCATGCTTAAAACTTTTCCCACAAACCTAGCATTTTTATCCCTGCCGATCAGCCGTGCGATCTGTCCGTAGGAAGCCACTTTTCCCTCTGGGATCTCCTCCACTACGGATAATATTTCATAGATGAGGTCTTCATCCAGTATTTTTCCCATTGCTGTTCCTCCGAAGCATTTTTAATTTTATTTTATATCCACAATTCTTTCCATGTCAATCTTCGTTCCATCTATCAGAAAGATTTTCTGTCTGCAGTCGTCAATCTTTTTTATCTGCCCGGTCACGGTTACATAGGAGCCTCCCTCTTTTCGTTCATCCGGCTGGAAATAGGTGATAGTGACGGACTCTGTTCTCCCCTTGTCTGCCATCAGCTGCTGGAGTTTTTCATCCAGTTCCTGTTTTTTATCTTCGGAGAGCTGTATCCAGTTATCGGTAAGTCTGGCTGTTTCCCGGATTGCGTCTTCATAACCGGTAAGGGCTGCGAAGGGGGAAAACTGTGCAGCACGGTCATAGAGTGGCATTTGTGGGTGTGTTTTTGAAACATGATGAGGCAGGTTTATGATGTCCTGGTATTTGCCTTTTGGGTTCTTTTCCATTTATGCTCTGTGACCTCCGATCTGATTGTTGCGCTCTATGGTTGTGGATCCTTCCTGAAGGCTGCTGCCTTTCAGTATAGCGTTTTTTCCGAATTTCTTTTTTACGGAAAGCATAGCTTCCTGAAGCTTTCGCTCTTTTTCCTGTTTTTCTTTTTCTGCTTTCTGTTCTGCCTCTGATACCTCTGATGTAAGGTAATCCGTAAACAGGTTCATCTGCTGATATACCGGCTCTGACGCTGCCAGTTTTTCATCGGTGAGCTGGTTGGCTGTGATATAGACACGCCGGATCAGAAGTGTTTTGTCCGTGATCCGCTCATACAGATCAAGAACTGCCTTCATGATCGTTGATGTGGATGATGTCGGATTATCCAGATTTACCGTTCCATGGCCATGTTTGGGGATTTTTCTTCCATAGCGGTCTGTTTTTATTTCGCCCTGATATTTTTTTCTGCCGGAGGAAACTTTCAGGTTTTCGATGTCATAGCCTATGGTAAGGACCAGCTGACTGGTCACAAGCCTTTTCTCTACAAGCTGAAGTACCAGCATATCTGTCATTTCACGTACGATCAGTTTCGCCTGTTCAAAATCGCTGGGACAGTGCAGTACCTGCCCTGAGCCGATACTGTTTGTCTCCGGTTTGTAGGCCTTGATCAGATCCATGGTCACCGGTTCGTATCCCCAGGCATGGTCGATCAGAAGTTCCGCATTGATCCCGAATATTTTATAAAGAAGATCTTCATTATAGTAATCACGCACACCGCCCAGGGAGCATCTGGCAATGTCTCCCATTGTGTAAAGTCCTACTTCTTCCAGCTTCTTCCTGATTCCTGTGCCTACCCGCCAGAAGTCCGTAAGCGGTCTGTGGTCCCATAAAAGCTCCCGGTAGGACTGCTCTGTCAGTTCTGCGATACGCACACCATTTTCGTCTGGAGTTACATGTTTGGCCCCGATATCCATGGCAATCTTACACAGATAAAGATTGGTTCCAATCCCGGCAGTTGCCGTGATCCCGGTCTCTTTCATCACATCGGAGAGCATTTTTGCGGCAAGCTCTCTGGCTGTCATCTGATACATTCCAAGATAATGAGTGACGTCCATAAACACCTCATCTATGGAATACACATGCATGTCCTCCGGTGCCAGATAACGAAGATAAACATTGTAGATCCTGGTACTGTAGTCCATGTAAAGTGCCATTCTCGGTGGTGCTGTCACATAGGAAACTGCCAGTTCCGGATGTATTTTCAGTTCATTAGAAAACCAGGATTCTCCGGTAAAGCGTCTTCCTGGTGCTTTTGTGACACGTGCCTGATTCACTTCTTTTACGCGCTGAACCACTTCAAACAAACGTGCTCTCCCCGGGATTCCATAGGCCTTCAGTGATGGGGATACTGCCAGGCAGATAGTTTTCTCGGTACGTTCCCTGTCTGCCACAACAAGATTGGTGGTAAGCGGATTTAAGCCACGCTCCTGGCATTCCACAGAAGCATAAAATGATTTCAGATCAATGGCAATATAAATATGATTTTCTTTTTTATCCATGGACACACCTCCGGAGTCTTTTCTTTTCTTATTATATCAGAAAATGTGTTCGTTTATAGATTTTTTTCTGTTTTTATGTAAAAAACCTCCTCCGGTTTTTATCGCCGGAGGAGGTTTCTCTATCTGAATGCCCTCAAATAAATCTGTATTTTTATTACAGTTAGAACAATCCTGTGATCTTTCCGCTTTCATCTACATCGATCTTGGTTGCTGCCGGTACTTTCGGGAGGCCTGGCATGGTCATGATCTCACCTGTGAGGGCTACGATAAAGCCTGCTCCTGCGGAGATCTTAAGATTTCTTACCGTTACCTCAAAGTCTGTCGGTGCACCGAGTTTTGTCTGTTCATCGGTTAAGCTGTACTGTGTTTTTGCCACACAGATCGGACAGTTGCCAAATCCAAGAGCCTCCAGCTGTTTAGCCTGTTTCTGGGCATTGGCTGTCAGGACAACTCTCTTGCCGCCATATACTTTCTGTACGATCTGATTCAGTTTATCCTCGATGGAACCGTCCAGTTCATAAGCATATGTGAAATCATTCGGCTCCTCAACAAGACGGATTACTTCCTCTGCAAGCTTGATTCCGCCTTCGCCGCCTTTTGCCCATACTTCGGAAAGAGCTACATTTACACCAAGTTCTTTGCATTTTGCTTCTACAAAATCAAGCTCTGCTTTTGTATCAGTCGGGAATGCATTGATGGCTACCACACATGGAAGTTTGTATACATTTTTGATATTGCTTACGTGTTTGAGAAGATTCGGGATACCTTTTTCAAGAGCCTCAAGGTTCTCATTGTTCAGGTCAGCTTTTGCAACACCGCCGTTGTATTTCAGCGCACGTACTGTTGCTACGATAACAACTGCACTTGGTGTAAGACCTGCCATACGGCACTTGATGTCGAGGAATTTTTCCGCTCCAAGATCTGCTCCAAATCCGGCCTCTGTGATGGCATAATCTGCCAGTTTCATAGCCATCTTGGTAGCTGTTACGGAGTTACATCCATGAGCGATATTTGCAAATGGTCCGCCATGAACGATCGCCGGAACATGCTCCAGCGTCTGTACAAGGTTTGGTTTCAGGGCATCTTTCAAAAGTGCTGTCATAGCACCTTCTGCGTGAAGGTCTCCGGCTGTTACCGGCTTCTGCTCAGCAACTTTTCCATAAGTATATCCGATGATGATCCTGGAAAGTCTTTCTTTCAGGTCTTTGATATCGCTTGCAAGACAGAGAACTGCCATGATCTCAGATGCAACTGTGATGTCGTATCCGTCTTCACGGGGCATACCGTTTGTTCTTCCGCCAAGGCCGTCTACCACGTTACGGAGCTGACGGTCGTTCATATCCACGCAACGTCTCCATGTGATCTTTCTCGGGTCGATGTTCAGCTCATTGCCCTGGAAAATATGGTTGTCGATCATTGCTGCAAGAAGGTTGTTTGCCGCACCGATGGCATGGAAATCACCTGTAAAATGGAGGTTGATATCTTCCATTGGAACTACCTGCGCATAACCGCCGCCTGCTGCACCGCCTTTTACACCAAATACTGGTCCGAGAGATGGCTCACGAAGTGCAACCATTACATTTTTTCCAAGTTTCTGCATTCCATCAGCAAGACCAACTGTTGTAGTTGTTTTTCCTTCTCCTGCCGGTGTCGGGTTGATCGCTGTTACAAGGATCAGCTTGCCATCTTTTTTATCAGTTTCCTTCAGGAGATTATAGTCAATCTTTGCTTTATACTTACCATACTGTTCCAGATATTTGTCATCAATACCTGCTTTTTCTGCAATTTTGGTAATCGGTTCCATTGTGCACTCCTGTGCAATTTCGATGTCACTTTTGAATCCCATAATGTACTCCTTTCTTTGCCGAAACAGATATCCCACATCTGCCCTTGACACTCCCCACAGCTAAAGCAGGGGGATTCTTGCTTCTCCCACTACTGCATT
>CAVBVT010000104.1:0-9773 GCA_963598855.1 Eggerthellaceae bacterium | reverse complement strand
CCGGATAGCAGAAATATTAGAAGTTGATGTCCAGAATTTTTTAAGTCCTGGAATTGCGACAATGGATGAATTAATGGAAACTTTATTCTGGATGGATGAAGAAGATCGAGGATTTTTTCATTTGTTTTTAGTGAATGATCCAGAAAGTGAAACAGTTGGAATCACAATCAGTGATAAGACAACAATTTGTTATCTGCAAGAGTGGATGGCGAAAAAGCAGAAACTGGACGATGGAAGGATTACAGAAGCGGAGTATCTGGAATGGAAACTGCATTGGCCAGAGGAGAATGAACAAAAAACATAATATAAAACCGTATGAAGTAAAAAGGAATTGCTTTGCGGAGAGTTACCTGTTAGAATATTACAGGAGTAACCGTGTACAGGGTTGGTAAAAACCTCCTGGATTTTCAGATCCCCTTTAAGGGATACAGAAGAAGGGAGGTGGAGCGAATGGATACATACGAAGTCTTGAGTTTATTGTTCTTAGGCGGTACGTTTCTGATTGCTTTGCTTGCCTATTTGGATAATAGGGACAACAAGCGAAAAAAATAGCCTACCCTGTCTGCCAACAGGATAGGCGGCTCTCTTTGAGAGCAAACTAAATTAAAACCTAATCCAGGAGCATCCACCTTGTGGGCGGTTACTCTTTTCAATTAGAATATAGCATTTTCTCTCCGAAAAGTAAAGTACATTTTATGCAGCCAATTCTAAAAAGAGTGGGCTGTTTTTTATTGACAGGAGGGAAGTTAAATGTCTAAACTACAGGACATCCGAAACTTGGCGCAGGAACATGCTGTATCGGTGAGCAGTTCGCCAGGGAATTGGATGGATTATATGGATACAGCATCAAGATTATATCGCTATTCTTTTTCTGATCAGCTTCTGATTCATGCACAGCGTCCAAACGCAACAGCCTGTGCATCACTGGAACTGTGGAATGAAAAGATGCTGCGCTGGGTAAATCGTGGTGCAAAAGGAATTGCCCTGTTTGATGAAACCTGGCAGAACACCAAACTTCGTTATGTGTTTGATATTTCGGACACCCACATGGTAGCCGGAGGCAGAAGCCCGTATCTGTGGCAGATGCAGGAACACCAGAGAGAAGAGATTCTTACGTATCTGGAAGAGGTCTATGGTCTGGAAGAAAAGGATACGGCAACCTTGCAGGACACATTGATGGCGGTCGCAAGGGAGATGGTCAGTGACAATCTGGAAGAATATCTGAAATGTCCACGAAATGGATCGGAGCTGTGTAGACAAGCGTTTATATTTATGTATCACCGGTTGTTACAGTCGTGCTGTCAGTATTGATCCTGCATGAAAAAATAACAGCTGCATCCATTGCAGGTTCTGCACTGATCTTTGCAGGCCTTATCATATCACAGAAAAAACATCAGACAAAACAGGTAAGAGAGCCGGCGTAAGGCTCTCTTAATTTATACTATACGGAAAAATGACAGAGGGCATACAACGTAAGAAAGATACATAAATTTTATAAAGTTATGAAGGTCGATTATCAAATATGATTTCTCTCAGTCTTTGCATGATCGTAAAAAATGAAGAAGCTGTGCTGGAAAGGATCTTAAAACCGATTTCTGAGATCACGGATGAGATTTTGATCGCGGATACAGGTTCTTCAGACAGAACAAAGGAGATCTCAGAGAAGTATACATCGCAGGTATTTGATTTTCCCTGGTGTGATGATTTTTCTGCTGCGAGGAATTTTCTTGTGGAAAAAGTCCGCACGGATTACTGGATGTGGCTGGATGCGGATGATGTCCTGAATGAAGAAAATCTGGAGAAACTGAAGAATCTGAAAGCATCCATGGATGGAAAAATAGATGTGGTGATGATGGAGTATGCAGTTGGTTTTGCTGCTGATGAGAAGGTGACATTTTCCTATTATAGAGAGAGGATCCTGAAAACTTCAGGAAGATTTCGGTGGAGCGGGAGAGTTCATGAGGCGGTAACGCCAAGAGGGAATATTTTTTATTCAGATATCGAAGTTCAGCACCGGAAATGTGTGCAGGGAGATCCGGACAGGAATTTGCGGATCTATGAAAAAATGCTGGCAGAGGGTGAAAAGCTGGAGCCAAGACATCAGTTATATTATGGACGGGAACTGTTTTATCACCAGCGATATCAGGATGCTGCGGATGTACTGGAAGATTTCTTAGAGGAGCCATTCGGCTGGAAGGAGAATCGGGTGGATGCCTGTCTGATTCTGGGGCAGTGTTATGAAAAAACAGGGGGAAAAGAAGCGGCACTGGAGACTTTTTTATATAGTCTGACTGTGGATATCCCAAGAGCAGAGATCTGTTGCGAAATTGGAAAGATCTTTCTGGAAAAAGGCTGGTACAGGCAGGCTGCTTACTGGTATGGGCAGGCTCTTACAGTTCCTGTGGAGAAAAAGAATGGCGGCTTTTTTATGGCGGAATGTCATGGATTTGTGTCGTATATGCAGCTTTGCGTCTGCTATGACAGAATGGGATGTCATGAGCAGGCGTTCTTTTTTCATAAGAAAGCGAAAGAGGAAAAGCCGGATGATCCGGGGGTGAAGTATAATGAGGATTATTTTCGGGAGAAGTATGGATTAGAGTGAGAAATAGAGGATGTATCATAGGTGCACAGGTAGATTCTGTCAGTCATATACTGTATGGAAAGGTATTTTCAGTATGAGGTGATCGCAGTATGCTATTGAGACGCCGGAAACGGAAAGAGTTAGAGATGCAGCAGGACAGTCATGATGATGTGTCCTGTACATCCTGCTTTGGAAATAATAATCATTGTGGATGTGACAGAAATGGAATGAGGGGCTGTCCTGGCCCTATGGGACCAACGGGTCCAACAGGCCCAAGAGGCTGCCCAGGTGTGCCGGGACCAATGGGTCCGCAAGGACCGCAGGGAGCACCTGGAATTCAGGGATATACTGGAGCAACAGGCCCGACCGGTCCAACTGGTGCAACCGGAGTTACAGGAGCAACAGGCCCGGCCGGAGAAGTTGGAGCTACAGGAGCAACCGGTCCGGCAGGCGAAATAGGAGCCACAGGAGCCACTGGAGCCACGGGTCCAACCGGCCCGGCCGGAGAACGAGGAGCCACGGGTCCAACAGGCCCAACAGGTGAAACTGGCCCTGCGGGAACAGTGACACCTGCGGCAGCAGTAGGAGATGCCATTAACCTGGATGATATTGTAGAGGACTTCAATGCACTGCTTGCAAACTTACGGGACGCAGGAATACTGGAACGCTGATCCTGTTTCCTGACAGGACGCAGATATCTGAGCTGCTGCATTTTATTATGCAGCAGCTCAAATGTTCTTTATAGAAAGAATTCATTGTTGCCTTCTGTCAAAAAGTGCTATAATAATTCCATATGAGAATGAACGATGGGGGAATAAAATTGTGAAAAAAAACAAATATGAGATCGATATGTGCAATGGGTCGATCATGGACAAGCTGATTTCTTTTTCCCTGCCATTGATGCTGTCCGGCATCCTGCAGCTGATGTTCAATGCTGTGGACATTGTGGTGGTGGGAAGGTTCAGCGGAAGTGAAGCACTGGCAGCAGTAGGTTCCACAACAGCCCTGATCAATGTGTTTACCAATCTGTTTATCGGAATTTCTCTGGGTGCCAATGTACTGGCAGCCAGATTTTATGCTGCAGGGAAAGATGAGGAAATGTCAGAAACGGTACATACTTCTATTTTTCTGGCTCTGATCAGCGGGATCATTATGGCTTTTCTGGGAGTGATCTTTGCAAGGATTTGTCTGGAACTGATGGATACGCCGGATGATGTCATTAATCTTTCTACACTTTATATGAGGATATATTTCCTGGGAATGCCGTTTTTTATGCTTTATAATTATGGTGCGGCAATCTTGCGTGCAGTAGGAGATACCAAGCGGCCGCTGATGTTCCTTGTGATCTCAGGATGTACCAATGCGCTGCTCAATCTGTTTTTTGTAATTGTTTGTCGTTTAAGTGTGGCAGGTGTTGGAATCGGAACTGTGATCTCACAGCTGATCTCCTGTATCCTGGTTCTCAGATGCCTGTACAAAACAGAAGGAAGTTATCAGCTGCGTTTTTCAAAACTGACTATTAAGGGAGAGTACTTAAAGCAGATATTCCAGGTAGGCCTTCCAGCAGGAATCCAGAGTACAGTTATCAATTTTTCCAATGTACTTCTGCAGTCATCTGTAAACTCTTTTGGATCAGTTGCCATGGCGGGTTATACAGCAGCCAATAATATTTTCGGATTTCTTTATGTATCCGTAAACTCCGTTACTCAGGCATGTATGAGTTTTACCAGTCAGAATTACGGTGTCCGTAAGCAGAAACGAATGGACCGGGTTTTGGTTGACTGTCTGATTTTGTCCTTTGTGGTATCTTTTGCAATGGGATGCTGTGCATACTTTTTGGGACCGCAGCTTCTGAAGATTTATACAGAAGATCCGAAGGTTATTCAGTGCGGAATGGAGATCCTTGCCTATACAACAATTACGTATTTTCTCTGCGGGCAGATGGATCTGTTTCCGGGAGCTCTTCGTGGAATGGGACGTTCCGGTGTACCGATGATCCTGTCTATTATCGGAACAGTAGGACTCAGGATCGTGTGGATCTTCGGTATTTTTCCTGCACACAGATCTCTTAAAGTTCTGTTCATTTCCTATCCGGCATCCTGGATCATTACAATTATCATGCAGGTGATCTGTTTCTACTTTGTGCGAAGAAAAGTACACAAGCAGCTTCAGGTTGTACCAGATGCCTGAAAATATGGAGGGATCAATGAATTTACTGAAACCAGATTATTATGATGAATTTTCCTGTATTGCAGATAAATGTACCATCAGCTGCTGCAGGGAATGGAAGATCAATGTAGATGATGTGACCTACAAAAAGTGGAAAACGATCCAGCCGCCGGAAGATATGCCTGGCCACAGAAGCAGCCTGCAGGCTTACACCATAAAAAAAGAAGGCAGCAGGATCATGAAAATGGCAGAAGATCACGACTGTCCTTTTCTTGCAGAGAGCCGTCTGTGCAGACTGGTAAGTGCGTATGGAGACCAGGTGCTCTCTGAAACCTGTCAGATCTTTCCAAGAGAGATCCATACTTTTAAAGAACACGAAGAAGCAGCTATGATGCCGTGCTGTCCGGCTGTTCTGGATATCTGGAATAAAGAGAAAAATATCGTGTTTCCGGAAATTCCGGCAGAAAAAAAGAAACCGCTTTTTCTGATCAGGAGAAAGCTTACAGAGCTTTTACTGGATAAAAAGAAATCGCCGGAGGAAGCACTTCTGGAGAATTTTTACATTCTGAAAGAGCTTCATCGGAATGCACCTTGCCAGGATGCTGCATTTATCGAGATCATAGAGGATTATTTTTCCCCAAAAACAGTCTGTCAGCTTGGGAGTGCTATCCGTGAGGTGGAGCTTCCTTCACTGGATACCTTGGACGAATGTAATGAGCTTTTTCAGGATCTGGCTGTAAATTACCGGAAAGAGGGACTTTATCAGAAATACCTGGACCCTGTGACAGAGCTGGCGGAGGAATTATCCGAAGAATATGACGGAGACGAGATGGAGGAAACCTGGGAAAAATTCCACAGGGAGTTTGCTGGATATCAGGATCTGATCCGAAGTTTTCTGGCAAATGAGATCTATTCAGATTTTCTTACACCGGAGGGAAATCTGGAGGATGCCATTATTCATATGCAGTGGATCGGCATGGAATATGCGGCTATCCGCCAGGCTATTTTTCTGAGCTGGCAGAAAAATGACTGCAAAGAACTGGATTATGAAACTGTCCGGGACTATATTGTGGTAGTATCAAGAATGACAGGCTACGAGGAGGCTGATGTCCGGGAATATCTGGAGAACAGTTTTGAAGAACTGTTCTGGGACTGGGGATATTTTGCTCTTATTACAGGAAAATAGAAAAAATCATATCCGAAGGCAGACTTAGAGGATAATATAATTAGAATGCCAGATTTGCAGTATCATATGATATTTGTTTATACGGTTCATTGATTATATAACTTGAGGTTATAATAAGTATTAAAAATATACATTTTAATTATATGACATTTTGTGTTAGAATAGAAAACGAAATGGGGCACAGATGAACAGTGACCTAAAAAACGGATAACGATCAGAAAGGAACTTGTTTTATGGATAAGGGAACAATTTTTAAATTTCATAATGACCTTGATACAGATCAGATCATTGCATCCCAGTACCTGCTTCTGCCGAATCTGGATGAGATGAAGAGCCATACTTTTGAATCACTGGATCCGGATTTTTCCAAGAAGGTAAAGCCGGGAGATTTCGTAGTGGGAGGGGAGAACTTTGGATGCGGATCTTCCAGAGAGCAGGCACCAGGTGTTCTGAAAGCACTTGGAGTGAAGGCTGTTATTGCAAAATCTTTTGCACGTATTTTCTTCCGCAATGCGATCAACATCGGACTTCCGGCTATTGTCTGTAAGGACCTCCCGGATGATGTGAAGACAGGAGATACCATGGAGCTTCATATGTCCGAGGGAACAGCGGTTGCCAACGGAAAAACTTATTCCTGCACAAAACTGCCGGAATACATGCAGAATATACTGAATCAGGGCGGCCTTATCGCTTCTCTGAACAGAGAGGAGGAATAAGAGATGGGAATGACGATCGCAGAAAAAATTATCGCAGCGGCAGCAGGTGTAGACAGCGTAAAACCAGGAGATATCTACACAGTACAGCTGGATCATCTGATGAGTAATGACGGAACCACACATCTGACTGTTGATATGTACAATAATAAATTAAAGAATCCGCATATTGCAGATACTAAGAAGCTTGTATTTATCGTAGACCACAATGTACCATCTGACAGCCCGAAAACAGCAGCATCCCAGAAAAAAATGAGGGATTTTGCAAGAGAGAACAACATTGATTTCTGGGAAGGCAAGGGTGTATGCCATCAGATCATGATCGAGAATTATGTTCGCCCGGGACAGCTGATCTTTGGTGCTGACAGCCATACATGTTCCTATGGTGCACTTGGTGCTTTCGGTACTGGTGTGGGCTGCACAGATTTCCTTTACGGAATGGTAACAGGAACTTCATGGGTCATGGTTCCGGAAACTGTAAAATTTAACCTGACAGGCAAACTGCCGGAAGGTGTTTATGCAAGAGATCTGATCCTTACTATTATTGGTGAGATCGGAGCAAACGGATGTAATTACCAGGCTATGGAATTTACCGGTGAGGGTGCGAAGACATTGAGCATCAGCGACCGTATGGCTCTTTGCAACATGGCTGTTGAGGCCGGCGCGAAGACTGGTATTTTTGAGGCAGACGACAAGGCACTGGAATATCTGAAAGAGCATGGCCGTGCGCCGAAAGCTGTATACCACAGCGATCCGGATGCCGTTTATGCAAGAGAGTATACTTTTGATCTTTCCAAAGTTCGCCCGGTTGTAGCGAAACCAGACTTTGTTGACAATGTAGTTCCGGCAGAAGAGACATGCGGAATCAAGATCAACGAAGCATTCCTTGGTTCCTGCAACAATGGACGTATTGAAGATCTCCGTGTAGGTGCAGAGGTGATCAAGGGCAAAAAAGTTGCAGAGGGTGTTCGCTTCCTGGTTGTTCCTGCAAGCCAGACCATCTATCGCCAGGCATTAAAAGAAGGTCTGATCGACATCTTCATGGAAGCAGGAGCTATTGTTATGAACCCGAACTGTAGTGTATGCTGGGGAAGCTGCCAGGGTGTTATCGGTGAGAATGAAGTCCTGATCAGTACAGGAACACGTAACTTTAAGGGACGTGCAGGACATCCAAGTTCCAAGGTTTATCTGGGATCTGCGGCAACCGTTACAGCATCTGCCATTGCAGGTGAGATCGCAACTGCTGACAGGGTATAAAAACTTCAGAAATACATAGGAGATACATATATGGAAGCATTTACAGGAAAAGTGTGGGTACTTGGCGACGATATCGACACCGATATCATTATCCCGACAGAGTATCTTGCGCTGAAAACCATTGACGATATGAAACAGTATGGATTCAGTCCTCTTCGCCCGGAGCTGGCAGGACAGATACAGAAAGGCGACATTATTGTAGCAGGAAAGAACTTTGGCTGCGGTTCCTCCAGGGAGCAGGCACCGGAGATCATTAAAGCACTGGGCGTACAGTGTGTTATCGCGAAATCTTTTGCCCGGATCTTTTTCCGCAACTCCATCAACAACGGCCTTCTTCTTATCGAACAGCCGGATCTTCACGACAATGTGAAAGAAGGCGATGAAGTTACCGTTGTGATGAACGAGCATGTAGACCATAACGGAAAACAGTACCCGATCGCTTCTCTTCCGGAGAATCTGATGGATATTATAAAGGCCGGCGGACTTGTAAAAGCCATGCGTAAACTGAACGGTCTGGACTAAAACGGAAAGGAGAGAAACAATGGGCGAGACGATCATTGAGAAAATTATCAGACATAATACAGGCAAGGCAGTAAAGCCTGGTGATATCGTGACTGTCAATGTTGACAGAGTAATGATCCATGATATCTTTATTCCGTTTGTAGCGGATAAATTCGAGGAGATGGGCTTTCAGAAGTTGTGGGATCCGGACAAAGTTGTTCTGATCTATGACCATCTTGTACCTGCAAGCCAGCAGGACGATACCAGACATTTCCATGTGGGAGATGCTTTTGCAGCGAAATATGGAATGAAAAACGTGCACAGAAGTGATGGTATCTGCCACCAGCTGATGACAGAGGCCGGTTATGTAAAACCTGGAAATATCGTATTTGGTACAGACAGCCATACTACAACTTACGGATGTGTCGGCGCATTTTCTTCCGGTATCGGATATACAGAGATGGCCAGCATCCTGGGAACAGGAACCATGTGGATCAAGGTTCCGGAGACAATTAAGATCGTGATCGATGGAGACCTTCCGGAGAATGTCATGTCAAAGGATATCATTCTCCGCATCATCGGTGACCTGCGTGCAGATGGCGCGACATACCGTGCACTGGAATTTTCCGGAAGCACCATTGAGAACATGTCTGTTGCAAGCCGTATGACCATGTCAAACATGGCGATCGAAGCTGGCGCAAAATGTGCTCTTTTCACACCAGATGAGAAGACTGCTGCTTACTGTGATATTGAACTGGATGATTATCAGAAGAGCCTTGTTGGTGACGAAGATGCTGTTTATATGAAGACCATGACATATAAAGCTGAGGATTTTGTACCGGTTATGGCTTGTCCGTCACAGGTGGACAAGATCCGTGATGTCAGCGAGCTTCAGGGCGAGACCATTGATCAGGTATTTATCGGTTCCTGTACAAACGGACGTCTTGAGGATCTGATGGCAGCAGCAGAAGTTCTTAAGGGCAAAAAGGTTGCAGATTTTGTGAAACTGATCGTAACTCCTGCAAGCCGTAAGATCTACCGTCAGGCGATCGAGCTTGGTATTCTGGATACTCTTGCTGAGGCTGGAGCCATCATCACACATCCAGGCTGCGGACTTTGCTGCGGAAGAACAGGCGGAATCCTGACAGACGGGGAGAAGGTTGTGGCAACCAACAACCGCAACTTCCTTGGCCGTATGGGAACTTCCAAGGTTCAGATCTATCTGGCATCTCCGAAAACAGCAGCTGCCTGTGCAGTTGCAGGTAAGATCGTAATGCCGGAGTAAGGAACAGCTTTTGCCTGAAAGCAGAAATATAGAAGGTATGAAAGAGACAGATTTCGTGAGGTGGAGTCTGTCTCTTTTTGA
>CAVBVT010000103.1:5192-10121 GCA_963598855.1 Eggerthellaceae bacterium | reverse complement strand
ATAATTTTTAAATTTGACAACATAAAAAACAGCGGCTTCATAATGATGAAGCCACTGGAAAGTACCTTAACTAAATGACATTGGACTGGTAATAGTGCATAAATATATCTGAACAATCTTGTGCAATAGGCAGAAGTGAATAAAAAGATATTGACAAATCCGGAGTATTGAATAATAATGTAATTACTTTAATAAAACATTTAATAAAAGAAAAATAAAAAGTGTAAATAAAGGAGGAGCTGATTATGTTACAGCAGGTAATGACAAATCCAGGAGAAATTATTTTCAGAGAGGTACCGGTTCCGGAGGTGAAAGATGATCAGGTGCTGGTTAAGATCATGAACATTGGAATTTGCGGATCGGATATTCACGTATATCATGGCAAACACCCATTTACCAAATATCCGGTTACACAGGGACATGAAGTATCCGGAGAGATTGTTAAAGTGGGAAAAGACGTTGCCGGATTCCATGAAGGACAGAAAGTAACCATTGAACCACAGGTTTATTGCGGACATTGTTATCCATGTCGCCATGACAAATACAACCTCTGTGAAGAGCTGAAAGTTATGGGATTTCAGACAACAGGAACTGCTTCTGAATATTTTGCGGTAGATGCATCCAAAGTAACACCGATTCCGGAAGAGATGTCTTACGAGGAAGGTGCAATGATCGAGCCACTTGCTGTAGCAGTACATGCTGTGAAGCAGATGGGTGATGTAAAGGGAATGAATATTGCAGTTCTCGGTGCCGGTCCTATCGGAAACCTGGTTGCTCAGTCTGCGAAGGGAATGGGAGCAGCAAAGGTCATGATTACGGATGTCAGTGATCTTCGTCTGGATAAAGCAAAAGAATGTGGCATTGATGTATGTGTAAATACAAAAGAAAGAGATTTCGGGGAGGCAATGATCGAAGCGTTTGGCCCGGATAAAGCAGATGTGATCTACGATTGTGCAGGAAATAACGTTACAATGGGTCAGGCAATCAAATATGCAAGAAAAGGAAGTGTGATCGTTCTGGTAGCTGTGTTTGCAGGTATGGCAACGATCGATCTTGCAGTTGCAAATGATCATGAGTTGGATATCAAGAGTACCATGATGTACCGCCATGATGATTATCTTGATGGTATTGCACTTGTAAATGACGGAAAGGTACATTTAAGACCACTGATTTCCAGGACATTTGCATTTAAGGATTATCTGAAAGCATATCAGTATATTGACGACAACCGCGAGACAACCATGAAAGTAATCATCAATGTTCAGGAAAAATAGAATTTTGCCAGGTGCTCGGATAAGGGGAGGAAAACATGGGAAACGAAAGTAATAACGGAAAAGTGCCGCTGATCAGTAAGTTGGTACGGCACTTATCGCAGCATTGTTGGAAAAATATGGTTATGTGGCAAATCAGGCACAGAATCCGGAAGTAATTGCGATCATGAAACATGCATTTTACACAATCCCGGGAATTTTATGGATTGTTACTGCAATCGTATTGTTCTTCTACCGGCTGAATAAAAAACGTTATAATGAAATCGTGGAGGATCTGAAAAAGGGAAAAAGAGGCTGCGGACAAATTTTGTTGCCCGAAATTCCTGGTTCAGAACATCCTGGAGATTCGCATGATAAGAGGAATCTTTCCGCTTCTGATTTCCTACAATTACTGTTTCTGGTTCCAGATGTGTGACATGCACTTCACAGTCAGGCAGCTGAGCTTTGATATGTCGATTTTCTTCATAATACCAGGAGATATCGTCTGCAACCTGTCTGTAATACTGGCTGAGTCGCAGGGCTTCGCTCTGATATTCCATAAGGAGCTGTACTACTTTTTCATTATCCCCGGAGGATATGATCTCTTTTACTTTTTCCAGTGGTATTTTTAAATTTCGGCAGGTAGTGATAATATCCAACTGATACATATTCCATCTGGAATAATAATGATAATGGTTTTCCGGATTGATATAGTCTGGTGTTACCAGCCCGATCTTTGTGTAAAAATGTAAGGTATCTTTTGAGATTCCCGTAATTTTGCTGATTTCACCGATCTGATAGTATTCTTCTTTCATTTTTCCTTCCTCATGATCTATGAACCTTAAATTTTTTATACTCCTGGATCAAAAATTCCACAGCTTTGCTTTTCTCCTGAATGGTGAATCCATAGTCCATTGGTCTGGTGTCGGCGACGGGGAGGATTTTCAGGTCATTCATCTGCCTGGGAAGATAAAATTCAGGAAGTATGGCGACGCCGTAGCCGCTTCTGGCGAGAAGGAGGGCGGCCTGGTCGTTTTCACAGGCAAGGTGGATGTGGCTGTGAATGTAGGTCATCATATCCTGCTGAAATTTGTTGCCGCTGCGGAAAGGGAGAAGCCGCTGGTGCAATGTGACCAGCGGGTAGTCCCGGGCAGCATCCAGGTGAAACTCGGGAAGTTGGGAAGCTGTGCCATATCCAAGTTCGTCATACATTTCCGGTGACATAACAGCAAGTTCATTCATCTGGCATACCGGGATGAATAATCCTGTACTTAAATCTTCTGTCATGGTACGGGTGGAAATAATAATATCCAGCTGTTTGTTCTCAAACATTTTTTCCAGTTTAAAATAATCATCTACTGTAATATGAGGCAGTTTTTTGGGAAATTCCTGGTGAAGCTTTTTCAGAGGAAAAGTCAGCCGTTCCAGTTCCGTATTGGTGACGCAGCCGATCCGCAGAACCTGAACACCCTTGCGGTCAAGATTGTGGATCCGCTTGGCTGCCACCAGGATTTTTCTATAAATTTCACTGGCATCCTGGTAAAAAGAAATTCCAGCCGGGGTAAGCTGAACCTTCCGGGAAGTACGGATCAGGAGTTTGGTTCCAAGCTCTGTTTCCAGATTTTGAATATGGTGGGTGACAGTTGGGACAGAGAGATATAGTTCCTGGGCGGCTTTTGTGAAATTAAGGCGTTCTGCCACGCGAAGAAAACATTGAAGCTGCTGTGTGGTCATAAAAAATCTCCTTTTGAAAATGAAGTAATGCTAAAAGTAAAACAGTTTTTTGGTCCGGTTTCAATGATTTTGACAGATAAGTTCAGTATACTATCTTTAGCCTGCTGATACAATATATTCTATATAATCATTAGCAATCATCTAACGATATTGCAGTTTTTGTAATTCACTTTTCTCCTAAATGTTGATAATCTGTATAAAGAAAAAGACACTGAAAAATCGAGAGGAGAAAAAGAATGGTAAAAGAACTTGCCCGGAGCATCCGGGAATACAAAAAGCCATCCATAGCTACTCCGATCCTGGTTTCACTTGAGGTTGTAATGGAATGCATCATTCCTTTTATCATTGCAACCCTGGTGGACGAGATCAATAAAGGCTGTGAGATGAGTGTGATCCTCCGTTATGGAGGAATTCTTATTGTAATGGCACTTTTATCGCTGATGTTTGGTGCACTGGCCGGATCTACCTGTGCGACTGCATCGGCAGGACTTGCGAAAAATCTGCGTCAGGATATGTACTATGCCATTCAGGATTATTCATTTGGAAATATCGATAAATTTCTGACGTCATCGCTGGTGACACGTATGACTACAGATGTGACGAATGTGCAGAATGCGTACATGATGCTGATCCGTACTGCGATCCGTTCCCCGCTGATGCTGATCTTTGCTTTTGTGATGGCATTCCGCATGGGTGGAAAAATGGCGTATATTTTCCTGATCGTGCTGCCAATCCTGGCAGTGGGACTTGGATGCGTTATTTATAAAACCATGCCGCTGTTTCGCCGTGTTTTCCGCAAATATGACAGGCTGAACGCTTCTATTCAGGAAAACATCCAGGGAATGCGCGTGGTGAAATCCTTTGTACGTGAGGATTATGAGCAGAAAAAATTCAACGCTGCGGCAGAAGATGTGTGCAATGATTTCACCCGTGCAGAACGTATTCTGGCATGGAACAATCCAATGATGCAGTTCTGTATTTATACGGTGTTTTCTTTTGTACTGGGATTTGGATCTTATCTGGTCATCACCACTAAGGGACTGGCACTGGACATTGGACAGATGTCTTCTTTGATCACGTATAACTTTATGATGTTGAACAGTCTGATGATGCTTTCCATGGTGTTTGTTATGATCACCATGGCCATGGAATCCGGACAGCGTATTGTGGAAGTGATCCGGGAAAAGCCCAACCTTTCCAATCCGGCTGAGCCGGTTTATACAGTGAAAGACGGCTCCATCCAGTTTGAACATGTAAGCTTTAAATATTCAGCGAAAGCGGAGAGAATGGCTCTTCAGGATGTGGATATGTACATACATTCCGGTGAAACGATTGGTATTATCGGCGGAACCGGTTCAGCAAAATCCACATTGATCCAGCTGATCTCCAGGCTTTATGATGCCACAGAGGGAACCGTCAAGGTGGGCGGTGTGGATGTAAAACAGTATGATATTGAGACACTGCGAAATCAGGTGTCTGTGGTTTTGCAGAAAAATGTACTTTTTTCAGGAACCATTTCAGAAAATCTCCGCTGGGGAAATGAAGATGCGTCAGAGGAAGAAATCCGACAGGCCTGCCGTATGGCCTGTGCAGATGAATTTGTGGAGCTTTTTCCGGAAAAATATGAGACACATATTGAGCAGGGAGGAAGCAATGTCTCCGGTGGTCAGAAGCAGCGTCTCTGCATTGCCCGTGCGCTGCTTAAGAATCCGAAGATTTTAATTCTGGATGATTCCACAAGTGCGGTGGATACGAGAACGGATGCCAGGATCCGCAAGGCACTGCGGGAATACATACCGGAAACGACAAAGATCATTATTGCTCAGCGTATCTCTTCCGTGGAGGATGCAGACCGCATTATCGTTATGGAAAATGGAAGGATCAACGGGATTGGAAACCATGAGGAGCTTTTGAAGAGCAATGATATTTACAGGGAAATTTATAC
>CAVBVT010000103.1:0-5182 GCA_963598855.1 Eggerthellaceae bacterium | reverse complement strand
AGGGAGGTGACTTTCAATGAAAAAAACAACTGCGAAAAAAGGAACCCTGAGCCGGATTTTTTCCATGGTTCATGAATTTTATCCGGTTATGTTTCCGCTGACCGTTTGCCTGATCATATTTAACGCTATTGTAAGTTCTGTTCCCACGATTTTTATGCAGAAGATCATTGCAGTCGTTGAGGATAACTGGCAGAGTGGATGGGAAGCAGCGGGGAAAACGATTCTTCATCTGGTTGCGATTCTGGTCTGCTTTTATGTGATGTCACTGATCGCCGGATTTTGCTATAACCAGATGATGGCAATCATCACACAGGGCACGCTCAAAAAGACCAGGGAAAAAATGTTTGGCGGGATGCAGAGGCTTCCAATTCGATATTTTGACCGTAATAATCATGGGGATATCATGAGTTATTATACCAATGATATTGACACTTTGCGCCAGATGATCTCCCAGAGCTTTCCGCAGCTGCTCAGTTCTTCCGTTATGGTACTGACAGTATTTTGCATTATGATGTATTATTGCCTGTGGCTGACATTTGTGATCATTGCAGGTGTTGTGCTGATGCTTTTTATCACGCGGAAGGTAGGAGGCGGTTCTGCCAGATATTTTGTCCGTCAGCAAAAAGCACTGGGACAGGTGGAAGGCTATATTGAGGAAATGATGAACGGGCAGAAAGTGGTGAAGGTTTTCTGCCACGAGAAAAAGAGCAAAGAGGCCTTTGACCAGCTCAATGAAAAGCTTTTTTACGAGTCTGAGCGCGCTAATAAATATGCCAATACGTTGATGCCGATCCTGAATAATGTTGGAAATATCCTGTATGTGGCTGTGGCGGTTGTTGGTGGTATTCTGCTGCTTTGCAATGTACCAAATGTAAGCATTTCCGGGCTGGCAATGAGCATCAGTATTGTGGTACCGTTTTTGAACATGACCAGACAGTTTGTGGGAAATATCAGCCAGGTTTCCAACCAGGTAAATGCGGTTGTTATGGGACTTGCCGGTGCCCAGCGTATTTTTGAGCTGATGGATGAAAAGCCGGAAACAGATGAAGGTTATGTAACTCTGGTGAATGCAAAAGAGGAAAATGGGGTGCTTACCGAGTGTGCCGAGAGGACAGAAACCTGGGCGTGGAAGCATCCGCACCATGATGGAACGGTTACATACACAAAACTTGAGGGCGATGTGCGTATGACAGACATGGATTTTGAGTATGAACCAGGCAAGCCTGTACTTCATAATATCACCCTGTATGCAAAGCCGGGACAGAAGGTAGCATTTGTTGGTGCCACCGGTGCGGGAAAAACCACGATCACAAATCTGATCAACCGTTTCTATGATATTGCGGATGGAAAAATCCATTATGATGGCATTAATATTAACAAGATCAAAAAAGATGACCTGCGCCGCAGTCTCGGAATTGTTCTTCAGGATACCAATCTTTTTACAGGCACTGTAATGGAGAACATCAGATATGGAAAGCTGGATGCGACAGATCAGGAGTGCATGGATGCAGCGAAGCTTGCCGGTGCAGATGATTTTATCATGCGTCTTCCGGAGGGATATGATACCATGCTCAGTGGAAATGGGGCCAACTTAAGTCAGGGACAGAGGCAGCTCCTTTCTATTGCCAGAGCTGCTGTTGCGGATCCGCCGGTTATGATCCTGGACGAGGCGACTTCTTCCATTGATACCCGGACAGAGGCCATTGTCCAGCGAGGCATGGATGCTTTGATGAAAGGAAGAACGGTATTTGTCATTGCCCACAGGCTTTCCACTGTTAAGAACTCCAACGTGATCATTGTGCTGGATCATGGAAAGATTATCGAAAAAGGCAGCCACCAGGAACTGATCGCGAAAAAAGGACAGTATTATCAGTTGTATACAGGGGCGTTTGAGCTGGAGTAGAAGTTGTGAAATGATTTTTGGGTACAGTATATATTTTTTCTTTTTAATCAGGAAAATGTGTATACTGTCCATGTTTTTTGGTGTTTTTACCGTATTGGATCGCAAATTTGGGACAATGATGTAAACAGGATAAGCACATTACGCATTGTTCTTTGATCCATTCAGGTTTGCGCTTATTGAGTTTTATAGCGGAGACAGGGCAGTTTTTTGCACATAATCCGCATCCGATACAGGTATCTTCAATCTGAAAGTGCTTTGTTTTACGCATTGCATCATATCCAATAGTATGCCCTGTCTTTGCAAGAGGATAGGACAGTTTATTTTTCATAAAGTCCCCAGCTGTAAAATCCTGTATTTGCTTTATGATACGATTGATTTCAAGCTCGGCATTATCGTTTATACGTTTGACTTTTTCTTTTTTGCTCAAGTTAAATATGGGAGTCCAGGTATCGGGCATTTTGACGCTGAATCTTGCAGATAAAGATAAACTTTTGGGAGCAAGAATATCTTCTGCAAATTGCCCGGTCTGTCCCGGCGTTGTCCCGTAGGTTGCAATGAAATAGAGATAGTTTGGCTTGTAGCTTAAATTTAATTTTTGCAAAAATCCAGTTACGATAGAAGGCAGTCCCCAGGAGTATGTAGGGCTTACGATACCAAGCGTTTCATATTTTTCATCAAAAGAAAAAATCTGTTTTTTATAGCAATCGGTAATAGAAACAGGAATGTCGCCTGTTTCGGCTGCAATTCGTTTTGCAACATATTCACTGTTTCCTGTCGCTGAAAAATATAAGATCATAATCTTTTTCTCCTTAACCAAGACCTGCAAATTTAACAAGAAGCGTATGAGGGAAAAGCTTTGCAAGCAAGCGATAACCCTTATAAAAGGCTCCGGTGGTGTAAACAGCTCTGCCTTTTTTTGCTGCTTTTAATGATTTATAAGCAGCAGTTTTTGGGTCAATTACAGGTAAACGGCTTTGTCCCTTTGTAAGTTCAGGTTTTGTCATTTCCGTAAGCATAAAACCGGGACACATGGCACATACATTGATGTGTCTGCTTTTAAGTTCTTCACGGAGTCCAAGACAAAGTGCCGATACATAGGATTTTGACGCGCAATAAACAATTAAGTTTGTATTCGGAACAAATGCAGAGGTTGAAGACACTTCCAAAATGGTACCGCCGTCTATGATATATGGCAGGCACACCTTTGTGATCGCTGTTGCACCTTTGCAATTCAGATCAATGATCTCCAGCATACGTTCAAGTTCCATATCTTCAAATAGGGAACCGCCTGATATACCTGCATCATTGATAAGGACTTTAATATCCGGTTTTTCAGCTTTCAATTTTTCTTCAAGTAATTTAAAGCTGCTCATATCAGCCATATCCATAGGGATAATTACGCAATGTTTATCTGGATATTTCCCGGCAACTTCTTTCAATCGTTTTTCACGACGAGCGATCAGCCATAATTCATCTATTTCGGGAAAAAGTTTTGTAACGGCATCAACGTAGCAGATGCCAAGTCCGGAGGACGCTCCGGTTATCACTGCAATACTCATAAAAACACTCCTTATCATACAAATGAATAAGATTAGACACTTGTCTAAAATTTGATTTTATAGTATATTGTGATTGGCGATAAAGCAAGTAACAGATAAGTTCATCTGTTTAAAATTGGACAAATATTGAATTTTGCAAAAAAGGAGCGGCGGCTATGAAATATGATGTTACAAAACCTTTGACAAAAGGGGCAAAACGAACACTTGAAGCGTTCACCAGGGAAATGTTTATACTTTTGTCTGAGAAATCCTTTGAGGAGATCACAGTTGGCCAATTATGCGAAAAGGCACAATATCCCCGGGCGACATTTTATAATTATTTTGATGATAAATATGATCTGCTCAATTATTGCTGGCAGACACTTGTCGAACAGGTGGGACTTGGCGAGTATCATCATGCCGAAGAAAATGAAATGTTATATCTTTATTTTGATCGGATTTATGATTTCACAAAGCAAAATGAAGCTGTTATACGCAAGGTTCTTTTGCGTAACAGCGAGGTTGGATATATGTTTTCAAGCTTCAGAAATTTTCTGAACAGCGAAATGCGTTCTATATTTAAGACCTGTCCGGAAGCAATACAGAAAGACATTCCAAATGAGCTGCTTGCTGATCATTACAGTAATACTTTATTTTTGATATGGCAATGGGTTGCAATAAAAAATACAAATTGTTCAAAGGAGCAGGCACATCAATATTTGAAATTATTGATTTAACCAGAGTTTGTGATTCCTTTTTGTTTTGTGTATACTGAAAGAAAAAGTAGGAAGGGAATGGGTTTGGGCGTATATTTAGATAATATGAATGAGAAAAAATCTGTTTGACTTTTTGAAAAACAGGAAATATAATAATCACAAACGAGTAGCAAGTGAGCGTAAATCCAGTTTCTCTGCTACTCGTTTCTTGTTTATTAATACAATATTTGCCATGAAAAAGTGTGTAGCCTGTTAGCGTAAGTCCAACTTATATGACAGGGCTGCACCTTTTTTTGTGCAGAAAAGGGAGGAATGGAAACAAGATGGCAGAGAGTAACAAGATGAAAGACATGCCGGTAAATAAGCTGATGATCCAGATGGGCATCCCAATGATCTTATCCATGGCATTACAGGCGGTTTACAACATTGTAGACAGTGCATTTGTAGGAAATATGAAAACAGGCAGTGAAGCGGCACTAAATGCATTGACTTTAGTATTTCCGGTGCAGATGCTTATGGTTGCAGTGGGGATTGGAACGGGTGTAGGAACTAATGCACTTCTTGCAAGGACACTGGGACAGGGAAACGGTAAAAAAGCAGCAAAGGTAGCAGGAAACAGCCTGTTTCTGGGAGTGATCATTTATGTAGTCTGTTTGCTGTTTGGTATCTTTGGAGTGAAAGCATACATTTCATCTCAGACTGTAGATGCAGAAGTGCTTGAAATGGGAGTCAGTTATCTGAGGATATGCTGTGTAATTTCTTTCGGAATCATCTTCTTTTCATTATTTGAAAAGTTATTACAGGCGACAGGTCGTTCTCTTTACTCTACAATCGGACAGGTTGTCGGAGCTGTTGTAAATATCATTCTTGATCCCATTATGATCTATGGTATCGGACCGGTTCCGGAAATGGGTGTAAAAGGTGCGGCTTATGCAACAGTCATCGGTCAGATAGTATCCGCAGTTTTACTGCTTATCTTTCATATGAAGTTGAATAAGGAATTTGAACATAGCGTGAAATACATG
>CAVBVT010000102.1:0-10263 GCA_963598855.1 Eggerthellaceae bacterium | reverse complement strand
GTTCCTGCATAGAACTGCTTCAGGAAACTGGAGAGCACCTGGGCTTTTGTATCTCCTTTTGCCACCCGGAGATAAAAGTGATCCCTGCCGATCAGCTTGCCATCTCTGATAAAAAATACCTGCACAACCGCATCCTGGTCACGTAAATCTTCGCTCTCATCCATGGCTACTGCGATAATGTCGCGGTCTTCCTGTCCATATCCTGTGATCTTCTGGCGTTCCCCGATCTTCTGGATACTGCGGATCAGATCACGGGATCCCACGGCATCCTCATAGCGCATCTCCTCGGAAGCTTTCTGCATTTTTTCTGTAAGCTCGTCAATGGTGGCCTGGAAATCACCATTCAGAAAACGGATCACTTTATTGATGTTTTTGCAGTATTCTTCCTGGCTGATATAGCCCTGACAGGGCGCGTCACACTGCTTCATGTGATAGTAAAGGCAGGGTCTGTCTTTGCCTTTGTCTCTTGGCAGGGTACGGTTGCAGGAACGCACCTGGTAGAGTTTCCGTACCAGTTCGATCACATCTTTTACTGCGCCGCCGCTTGTATAGGGACCGAAGTATCTGGCCTTGTCTTTTTTCATTCTTCTGGCAAAAAGCACTCTTGGATATGGCTCATTAACTGTTACTTTAATGAAAGGATAGCTCTTGTCATCCTTCAGCATGGTGTTGTATTTCGGTCGGTGCTCCTTGATCAGGTTGCATTCCAGAACAAGTGCTTCCAGTTCAGAGTCCGTAATAATGTACTCAAACCTGGTGATATGCGTTACCATCTGTTCGATCTTTGCGCCTTTGTTTCGGCTGCTCTGGAAGTACTGACGCACACGGTTCTTAAGGCTGATAGCTTTTCCCACGTAGATGATCTCGTCTTTCTCACCATGCATGATATAGACTCCCGGTTTCCCCGGAAGTTTCTTTAATTCTTCCTCAATTATGAACATATACTCTCTCCTGATGCTTATAACTGCTGTTTCCGGTATAATACTGCAAAAACCGGGATCACTCCCGGTTTTTGTATGACCTTGTTTTATGCCTGCGGTCCCGGCTTTTCTTCTGTTACAAGCAAGTCTCCGCCCACTGCTTATTGCTTTTCGCAGCCCCACAGGGGACTTACTTGATTTAGTTAAATATTGCGTACAGATCAGTCTGTGATATCTGCAGGATCATCATTCTGAGATTCTGCCGTATTTGGAACTGCTTCTGCTGACTCTGTTGTTTCTGTCAGCTCCTGTTCCTCAACATCCATGTTCTGCTGCATCATAGAATTATCTGCTGCCTGGAGCTCATGTACTGCTGCAATTGTGTCAGCCTCCGGTTTAACCTCTGTCTCCACACTGTCCTGTTTATTGGACACTTCTTTCTCATCTTCAGAAAGCACCAGATCTTCCAGATTTTCCGGAATATCCAGTCCCTGCTGTACTGCACGCAGGATCTTCATGAACTCTTTTCCGGTGATGGTCTCCTTGCGGATCAGATACTCTGCAATCTTATCCATCTCTGTTCTGTGACTGCCTAGGATTCTCTTGGCTTCCTCATAAGAATGCTGAAGAAGCTTCATGACCTCATGATCGATCTCTGTTGCTGTATCATCACCGCAGTTTAAAACTGCTCTTCCGCTTAAGTACTGATTCTCCTGTGTAGCCAGTCCCATCAGTCCGAATTTCTCAGACATACCGTACTGGGTGATCATTGCTCTGGCCACCTTTGTCGCCTGCTCAATATCATTGGCTGCTCCAGTTGTCACCGTGTCAAAAACGATCTCCTCTGCTGCACGTCCGCCAAGATATCCAACCAGCATAGCTTCCAGTTCTTTCTTGGTGTTGAGATATTTCTCTTCCTCAGGAACCTGCATAACATAACCAAGAGCTCCCATGGTACGTGGTACAATGGTGATCTTCTGTACAGGCTCGGAATCCTTCTGAAGGGCATTTACCAAAGCGTGTCCAACCTCATGGTAGGAAACGATCCGGCGTTCCTGCTTGCTTAAGATACGATCCTTCTTCTCTTTACCAACAAGAACTACCTCAACGGACTCCTCAAGATCCTTCTGTGATACAGCCTTACGGCCTTTCTTAACTGCAAGGATCGCAGCCTCGTTGATCATGTTGGCAAGATCAGATCCTACTGCTCCGGATGTTGCAAGAGCAATGGCCTCAAAGTCAACCGTCTCATCCAGAAGCACATTCTTGGCATGTACTTTCAGGATATCCACTCGTCCGCGAAGATCCGGTCTGTCTACGATCACACGTCTGTCAAAACGGCCTGGGCGGAGAAGTGCAGGGTCAAGAACTTCCGGTCTGTTGGTAGCTGCCAGGATCAGAAGACCCTTGGAAGTATCAAATCCATCCATCTCTGCAAGGAGCTGGTTCAGTGTCTGCTCACGCTCGTCGTTTCCTCCGCCGTAACGGGAATCACGACTCTTGCCAATGGCATCGATCTCATCAATAAACACGATACAGGGAGCATTTTTCTTGGCTTCCTCAAAAAGATCACGGACACGGGATGCACCCACACCTACGAACATCTCCACAAATTCCGAACCGGAAAGGGAGAAGAACGGTACCTGTGCCTCACCTGCAACTGCTTTGGCAAGAAGGGTCTTACCTGTTCCAGGAGGTCCCACAAGAAGGGCACCTTTCGGAAGTTTCGCTCCGATAGCTGTGTATTTCCCAGGATTGTGAAGGAAATCCACCACTTCCTGAAGGGATTCCTTGGCTTCATCCTGTCCTGCCACATCCTTGAATGTGACGCCTGTTTCTTTCTGAACATAGGCCTTGGCCTTGCTCTTGCCTACGCCCATTCCCATAATGCCGCCGCCTTTGTTCATACGGCGCATGGAGAACATCAGAAGTCCAAAAAGAAGAAGTGTCGGCAGTACCACACTTAAGATCATTGCAACAAACTCGCCAAACACATCCGGCGGGTCAGTCTCAAACTTGATGTCCTTACCTTCCAGTCTCTTGGTCAGAGCTGTGCTGTCCTCAGTCTTCGTAGTATAGTAACTCATATCCTCGTACTCGGAATTCTGCTTCTTCGGTACGATCGTCAGTGTACTGGACTGGATCGTTACTTCCTTAACCTGGTCCTTATCCACCATATCGATGAATTTATCATAGGAGATCTCACTGCTGTTGTCCTTCAGCATGTTGGTAAACAATGCGAAGCAGACCAGTGTTACCAGGAGGCATATCAGAAAAGCCAGAATCGACTGATGATTCTTATTGGATCCCTGATTCTTGGGATCTTTGTTATCAGGCTGTTTCCCGCCCTGATCATTATTCAGTTGATTATTCATTTTTTTCCTCCTCTTGTCATTTCTTTATTATAAAGATAAAACCTGCATAAATCAACTGCGATATTGTAAAAATAAGATGTAAAAACGCATCTCGGGATATTACCAATGAATCGTAACGTAAAAAACCGCTTTCTGGATATTGCCAGTAAATAGTAAGTTGTAGTATACTGTTCCCTGTGATTTGGAAAATTAAAAGAGGAGAGGAAATCAGACAAATGAAAATAGGTTTTGATAATGACAAATATCTGAAAATGCAGTCAGAACACATCCGGGAACGAATCAGCCAGTTCGGAAACAAGCTTTATCTTGAATTCGGCGGCAAGCTTTTTGATGACTACCATGCCTCCCGTGTTCTTCCGGGCTTTGAACCGGACAGCAAGCTCCGCATGCTGATGCAGCTTTCTGATCAGGCGGAGATCGTTATTGTTATCAGTGCCAATGACATTGACAAGAATAAAGTACGCGGCGACCTTGGCATTACCTATGACGAGGATGTTCTTCGTCTCATGGATGAGTTTACAAGCCGTGGCCTGTATGTGGGAAGCGTGTGCATCACACAGTACTCCGGCCAGGAAAGTGCCGATCTCTTCAAGAAACGTCTGGAGAAACTGGGAATCCGTGTTTACAAGCTTTACCTGATCCCCGGATATCCAAGCAACACTTCTTTCATCGTAAGTGATGAGGGATATGGAAAGAATGATTATATTGAGACTACCAGACCTCTGGTTGTGATCACAGCCCCGGGTCCTGGAAGCGGAAAGATGGCTACCTGCCTTTCCCAGCTCTACCATGAATATAAACGCGGCGTGAATGCCGGATATGCGAAATTTGAGACTTTCCCGATCTGGAACCTTCCTCTGAAACATCCGGTAAACCTTGCTTACGAAGCTGCCACAGCAGACCTTAATGATGTCAACATGATCGACCCGTTCCATCTGGAAGCTTACGGAGAAACAACTGTCAACTACAACCGTGACGTTGAGATCTTCCCTGTTGTACAAGCAATGTTTGAGAAGATCATGGGAAGCTGCCCATATAAATCTCCTACAGATATGGGTGTCAATATGGCCGGCAACTGCATTATTGACGATGAAGCCTGCCAGGAAGCATCACGTCAGGAGATCATCCGCCGTTACTATAAGAGCATGGATGCTCTTGTTTCCGGTTCCGGCACAGAGAACGAAGTCCGCAAGATCGAGCTCCTTCTCCAGCAGGCTCACGCAGAGCTTCTTGACCGCAAGGTCGTTCCTGCTGCACTTGCGAAGGAAGAAGCTACCGGCGGCCCGGCAGCTGCAATGGAACTTCCGGATGGAAAGATCGTATGCGGAAAAACTTCCGACCTTCTCGGCGCATCTGCTGCTCTTATCCTCAATGCGCTGAAAGAACTTGCAGGTGTTGATCACGAGCTTCATGTGATCTCCCCGGATGCCATCCATCCGATCCAGCAGCTGAAGATCAAATATCTCGGAAGCAAAAACCCTCGTCTTCACGTTGATGAGATCCTGATCGCCCTCTCCATGAGTGCTGCCACAAGTGATGCCGCACGCCTTGCCCTGGAGCAGATCCCAAACCTTCGCGGATGCCAGGTTCATACTTCTGTTATGCTCTCTGACGTGGATGTGATCAGCTTCCGTAAACTGGGTGTTGAACTCACATGCGAAGCAAAGGCTGAAAAAAAGAATAAATAATGCGTTTAGCATTAACAAACGGGTTGTCTATCAGCAGACAACCCGTTGTTTTTTAATCATACAAATATTCGCAATCCGCATTCGGTTAAATATTTACTGAGCCAGCACAACTGATATCTTAATCTCTTTTTCATCTTCGTTCTCGCTGAAATCGAAATCACCGCCGTCTGCACCATAACCATCTGCTTCTGATCCAGGTGAAAGTTTTTTACGTTCTACTGAATCTGGATGCTGCTGCCAACGCCTTTTCCGCTGCATTGTTTTGTTACGATGATCTTGCTCTCGATCCGTTCTTTCAGCTCTGCCACATGGGAGATGATTCCGACCATACGGTGGCCGTCTGCAAGACTGCTAAGGGCTTTGACTGCCTGAGAAAGTGCCTCTTCATCAAGGGAGCCAAATCCTTCGTCTACAAACATGGAATCCAGGCGGATTCCTCCTGCGCTGGCCTGGATCTCATCAGAGAGACCTAGTGCAAGAGACAGGGAGGCCTGAAAGGATTCCCCTCCGGAAAGAGTTTTTACGCTTCTTTCCGTTCCGTTGTAATGGTCAATAACATTGAGATCAAGACCAGCCTTTTCCTTGCGGTTCTCGCTCTGCTCCTGACGCTTCAGCTCATACTGACCGCTGCTCATGGTCATAAGGCGGACGTTGGCTCTTCTTAAGATCCTGTCGAAATATGCCATCTGGATATAGGTTTCCAGCTCGATCTTAGCCTTGCCGTTTAAGTTGCCGTTAGCTGTATCTGAGAGGTTTTTCATCCAGACATATTCGTTTTCGGCTTTTGTCATCTCTTCCTTCCGATTCTGTACTTTCTGGAAAATTTCCAGGTTTCCGCTCTGAATGGAAAAGAGTTCTTTTCTTTTTTCCGTAAACTCAGCTTTCTGCGCTGTACTGTGTGCGTACTGCTCCCGGACCTCTTCTTCCCGGATCTCCCCAATCTCTTTTTGCTGCTCTTCAAGAGTTTTTATCGTGGATGTTATCCTTTCTTTTTCTGCCTGAAATCTCTCCAGGGTTTCTTTTATCTTTCTGCTGTTTTCTTTCAGATCAATGTATTCCTGCTGTTTTTCCCTGATCTCTTTTTCCAGAACTTCTTTTCCGATTTCCGGATGGGTCTGTCTGATCTCTTCTGCTGCGTTTTTCTGCTGTTTTTCATTTTCGGATATTTTGATTGTAAGCCCGGCCTGTTCCCGGTCACAGGAATTCTTTTTTTCCTGAAGTGTATCTTTTTCCTTTTCAAGATCTTCCAGAAGTTTTTCCACTGTTTTCTTTCTTTTTGTGTTTTCCTCTGCTTCTCTGATCTTCCTGTCACTTTCTTCCAAAAGGTTATTACACTGTTCTTTTTCCCGGTTTATCATAAGGATCATCTGTTTCCATACAGTCCTGAAGTCCCCGGCCTGTCCATTCCCGTTTTTCGTTTCCCTGCGGAATTCCTGAAAATCTTCCAGAAGCTCTTCTGCACTGGTTAAGATCTGTCTCCAGGAGACATTGCTGCGTTCCTTTAATTTTCCGGCTTCCAGGCTCTGATCTGCGGAAATCTTTTCCAGTTTATCCAGTTTACGTTTCTCATTATCCAGTGTTTCCTGAGTAACAGAGTGCCCCCTTAAGAGCATTCTGGGATGAGGATGGCTTAAGGAACCGCACACCGGGCAGGGCTCATTTTCCTTAAGTTCCTGTGCCAAGATCCCTGCCTGGGCATCCAGAAAACTGTGAAAGATCTGCTGATAGTATTCGCTCTGCTGCTGAGCTTTTTCATATGCAGCCTGATATTTTTTCTGCTGCTCTTTTGTGGCTTCATAAAGGTTCTGGAATTCCCGGATCCCTGTTTCAAGTCCATTTAGTTCTGTCTTTCTCTGCGTCCGTTTTTCTTTCTCGGTTACTGCTTTCTGCAGATCCAGCTGAGAGTTTTCCAGCTGGGAACGCTCCTTTTTCAGCTGTTCCATCTCTTTATGAAGCTGCTGTTCCTGGCGGATATTTGCTTCCTGTCTGGCTCTGCATTCTTGAAGCTGCCTTCTGATCTCATCCAGCTCTTTCTTAAGCTGTTCCAGAACCTGATACTTTTTCAGCTGTTCCTGTTTTTCACGGATCAGAAGCCCCAGTTCTTCGCATTTCCGGTCTGCATCTTTGTATTTTTCTGCCTCTCCAGAAGCCTTCTCAAGTTCCGGAAGAAGCTTCTCAAGCTGCTCCGCGGCAAGATTTCTTTTCTGTTCCAGACTGTGCTTCTGTGCGGAAAGATGAAGCATATTTTCCATTGTGCGGATCTTCTGATCCACTTCCTGTTCCTGTTTCAGAAGTTCGTTTTCTCTTTTTTCTCCCTGATCGATGAAACCCTTCAGAAGCTCAAGACTCCGCTCCAGCTTACCTTCGAATTTCAGCTTTTTCAGTTCTGCAAATTCCTCTGCTTCTGTTTCTTCTATCTGCTGGAACTTCACCCCGTCCAGATACTGGGCGATGCTTCTTCGCATTTCATCGTATTCCTTATATCTGGATCGTGCCGCATCCTTAAGTTTCATCTGCACCTGCTGATAAAGCCCTGTATGAAAGATCTGCCGGAAAATTTCCCCTCGCTGCGTTGTACCTGCCAAAAGCAGCTTCTGGAAATCTCCCTGTGCGATCATTGCGATCTGGGTAAACTGTTCGTAGTCAAGTCCGAGCAGTTCTTCGATGGCTCTGGTCACATCTCTTGCCTTTGTCACAGGCTGGCGCTCATCCGGATAAATCAGCTGTGCCTCTGCTTTCCTGAGAGTCAGTCCTGTGCCCCTTTTCTTTGGTGCCATATATTCCGGGCTTCGAAAAACCTGATATTTTTTTCCCTGATAGGAAAAAACAAGCTCCACAAAAGTCTCCGTGGCAGTGTCTGCATACTTGCTGCGGAACATGGCCGAGTCCCTTACCTGGCCGCTTGCCTGGCCGTAAAGAGCAAACGTGATGGCATCAAATATGGTAGTTTTTCCAGCTCCCGTATCTCCGGTGATAAGATAAAGGCCGGCTTCCCCAAGCCTGGAAAAATCAATCTCTGTTCTGTCTGCATAAGGCCCGAAGGCACTGATGGTCAGTTTTTCCGGTCTCAACTGCTCACCTCCTGTATCTTTCGAATCAGATCTTCCGAAAATTTCCGCTGTTCTTCATTCATAGGCTGGTTATTCTGCAGCTCAAAAAAATCCTGGAAATATTCCAGCTCGGATTTCTTTTCCACTGTCTCCGTTCCGGTGATTTCCTGATTTTCTCTTGTTCTGCGGTTGTCGTATTCCAGTCTCATCAGATTGGGATAAACAGTTCGGAGCTTCTGCATTCCGTCTATAATATCCTCCTCATCTGTCAGGATGATCTGCACATAATCCTCTGTGTTCGTGTCCTGATAATTGGACAGTGAGGTAATCTCCATGTATGTGCCTTTCAGCTTCCGCATATCCCGAACAGGTTTCAGCGGAATCTCCCGCACTTCCAGATTTCCTTTTTCCAAAAGTTCCACTACAGTCACAGATTTCTGCTGTCCTGCCTCGGAAAAAGAGTATTTCAGCGGTGTTCCGCAGTAACGGATCCGGCTGTTTCCTACATTCTGGGGACTGTGGATATGCCCAAGTGCCACATAGTCAAAGTCCCCAAAAACGGACACTTCAATCTGGTCAATTCCTCCAACTGTAATCTCCTCAGAATCACAGCTCACAGCTCCTACTGCAAACTGATGGGCAACCAGGACATTTCGTTTCTCTGTGTCAATGTCCATATGCTCTACTGCTGCCTGCACAGCCTCCTGATACGTACGGATCTCCTCGACGCCTTCTTCTCCTGCAAGTGCATGGCGCACTACTGCAGGTCTGATAAAGGGAAGAAGATGGATCCACACCTCGCCGTAGCTATCCATTAAACAGTACTTTGCTGTTTTTCCATCATATACCGGTGACATGCAGATCCCGCTGCTGCTCATGATATGGGAACCAAATGCGATCCTCTCTGCACTGTCATGATTGCCGCTGATGGCATAAACCGGAATTTTCCGCTTCGCCAGTCTGGTAAGAAAACTGTCCAGAAGCTGCACAGCCTCCGCTGAGGGAACCGGTCTGTCATAGAGATCTCCTGCAAGAAGTACCCCGTCCGGCGATTCTTCATCAATGATACCCAGTATCTGGTTTAAAATATATTTCTGATCTTCGATCATGGAAAACTCATTCACTCTTTTCCCAAGATGAAGGTCCGATAAATGGATCAGTCTCATATTTCGCCTCCATTTTTTCCTACATTTGTTTCTATTATAGCTTTTTTTCCGGAATCCGAACAGAGTGTTTCTTGCATATCTGCATTTTATCACGGCACAAAAAATCCCCCGGCACATACATGCCGGAGGATGTGATATTCTGTTATCTTAACAGTATGATTTATTTGTAAAGCGGTCCATAGTTCTTGCAAGCGCGGAAGTCTGCACCCTCTTTATCCATACCGAATGCATTCCAAGCTGCCGGACGATAGATGTCTTTCTCAGGAACGTTGTGCATGGATACCGGGATTCTCAGCATAGAGCACATTGTGATAAGGTCTGCACCGATGTGTCCGTAGGAGATTGCACCGTGGTTAGCACCCCAGTTGTTCATTACATCGTAAGCTGTCTTAAACGGCCCCTCTTTGCCATCGCATCTTGGAGCGAACCATGTGCATGGCCATGTGTAGTCTGTACGTTTCCAGAGTTTGTCAGATACTTCTTCAGGAAGTTCTACTGTCCATCCTTCTGCGATCTGGAGAACCGGTCCAAGGCCTTTTACAAGGTTCAGACGGATCATTGTTGCAGGCATCTGAGCACGTGTCTCATAACGGCTGGAGTATCCGCCTCCACGGAAGTATCCGTTGTCGGCCATACACCACTCTGTGTTGTCCATGATTGCTTTCTGGTCTGCCTCTGTAACATCCCACCACTGTTTCATAACCGGGTTGCCATCAGCATCTTTAGCCTGTCCGTTGGCATCAAGGCAAGCAGCACCGGAGTTGATCAGGTGAAGGAATCCGCCAGCTTCTTTAGCAACACCCTCAAGGTCATATCCTGTAGCTTTCTTAACTGCCTCCGGACTCCAGTATGTACGAACATCAGCGAAGATCTGAGCACGTCCTGTAAGGAGTTTCATGAACAGCATTCCAAGTCCGTTGAGAACGTCGTTCTCTGTTGCAAGGATGTACGGCTCACGAGCACCTTCCCAGTCAAATGAAGTGTTCAGCATAGCCTCTGCAAAGTCTCCGTTCGGATAGAAGTCTGTCCACTGTCTCTGGCCCTGGAATCCAGCTGCAAGAGCG
>CAVBVT010000101.1:0-10330 GCA_963598855.1 Eggerthellaceae bacterium | reverse complement strand
TGAGACGGTTCTGGCAGTCCGGAAGTCTCATGTGGGAGCGGTCATATCCTTCGGACTCAAAGCTGTCCGGAAGGCCTGCGAAGATCACAACTTTGTCAGCCTCGCCAGCTGCTTTGATTGCTTCTGCTGCAAGAGCATCATCGTAGAGATCTTTGTCTGCAGGGAAACCTTCTGCATAGACAACCTGTGCGTCAGAAGGAATGGAATCCAGCGCATTTGTAACTTTGAAACAGTTGATATGGGAACTTCCGCCGCCCTGGAAACGTGGCTTTTTGGCAAAACCGCCGATGAAAGCAACTTTTTCGGAGGTTTTCAGAGGAAGGATCTGTGCATTGTTTTTCAGAAGGACCATGGATTCCTCGGCAATGCGTCGTGCTTCCTCATGATCTTTTTCCATAGTAAATTTCTGCGGAGCGCGGTTATCTGCATATTCAAAGATAATGCGTAAGATACGCTCTACAGCCTGATCCAGAACTTCTTCTTTCAGGGAACCGTCTTTTACAGCCGCTACGATAAGTGCGTCATTGGCTCCGTTGGAAGATGGCATCTCCAGCTCAAGACCTGCTTCCAGGCCCTTTACACGGTCGTTGACAGCACCCCAGTCAGACATTACATAGCCTTTGAAGCCCCAGTCACCGCGGAGAACATTTGTGAGAAGCCATTTGTTCTCAGATGCAAAAGTGCCGTTGATCTGGTTGTAGGAGCACATGAATGTGTATGGCTGAGCTTTTTTTACAGCTGTTTCAAATGCCGGGAAATAAATCTCACGTAAAGTACGTTCATCAGCTTCCGAAGAATTGCTCATACGGTGATATTCCTGGTTATTAGCTGCAAAATGCTTGATGGAAGTTCCAACATGCTGGGACTGTACGCCGTTTACAAAAGCGGCTGCGATCTCGCCTGCGAGATATGGATCCTCAGAATAATATTCAAAGTTTCTTCCGCAGAGTGGAGAACGTTTGATATTTACAGCAGGTCCGAGAACTACGGATACATCGTTGGCCTGAGCTTCTTTTCCGATGATCTCGCCCATTTCTTCCATCAGTTTACGGTCAAAAGAGCAGGCACTTAAAGCGGCAGGTGGGAAGCAGACAGCCTTGATGCTGTCGTTCATTCCAAGATGGTCACCTTTGTCATCCTGTTTACGAAGTCCGTGAGGACCGTCGCTGACCATCACTTCCGGGATACCTAAGCGGTCTACATGTTTCAGATGCCAGAAATCAAGGCCTGAGCACATGCCGGCTTTTTCTTCCAGGGTCATCTGGCTTACGATTTTTTTTAGATCACGTTCCATAAAAAAATACCTCCGAAATGTTTTTTCTTACTATGGACTATAGCATGTTTTGTTGGTAAAATATAATAAAAAATTGCTAAAGGTAATAAAATATTGCAGTTTTGCGGACAATATTTTCCATAATTAATATAAAAAGAAAATATGAAAGGATGTGAAATATGAAAGAGAAAGATCCTACCAATAAAAAAACGGAAGATATCCTGGCTTTAAACCGTGGAGAAGATACTTTGTTTCAGAGAAGAGAGAACCTTCAGAGACATGCTTCTTATGCAAGTGAGAGGAGGCAGTATGATGCGATCCGCAACGGGCAGGTAGAGCAAATCTATTCTGTTATGCAGAAGAAACCAGACGGGACACCGGGAGTACTTTCTAAGAATGAGCTTCGCAACAGCAGGAATATGTTTATTGCCGGGATTACCTTGGATACCAGGGCGGCCATAGAGGGCGGAGTACCGGAGGAAACAGCGTATTCTCTGAGTGATGGATACATTCAGACTGTGGAAGAATGTATGGATCAGTCCGCTATCAAAGAGCTGGCTCTGCAGGCAGCAGTCCGTTTTGCATCGGAAGTGCGTAAATATGGAAGCCCTAATTACAGCAGAGCGGTTGACAGGGCGGTGAAGTATATCCATCTTCATCTGCATAATCCGATTGCGCTGGAGACAGTAAGCGAGGCAGCAGGGATCAGCCCGTGTTATCTGTCCAGAGTGTTCCGGCAGGAAACAGGGATGTCTATTGTTGATTATATTCAGAAGGAGCGGATCGAAGCGGCCTGCAATATGCTTTTGTATTCGGATTATACGGCATCCCAGATCGGAGAATATCTCTGTTTTGCAAATCAGAGCTATTTTATCCGGATATTCAAGAAGTTTACAGGCATGACTCCTGCGAAGTACAGGAAGTATATGATGAAAGGAAGGGAATGGGAGTAGCTGCTGTTCACAGGTAATATTCCGCGAGGTGTTTTTTGTGAGCGGAGGTCACAGAAAACCCGAGAATTGCGGCGCGAAATCATGTAAAACATGATTTCTGTGCATCGCGAAGCGTGTTGCTGGTCACGGAGTGAACAGTAACAAACCCGAGACTTGCAGCGCGAAATTATGCAATTTAACATTGACAAATCAGCCGTAACATGTTACCCTAATACCAGTTTCAATAAGAGAAATGCACTGATGAGGAATAGTACACAGCGAACGGAGCACAGAGAGCTGCTGGCCGGTGAGAAGCAGCGGAAGGGATTTGTGGAACTCGCCTCGGAGCATCTGCCCGAAATCTTTTTATAAGAGAGTAGACGCAGACGGTGTCCGCCGTTACCCGGAGAGGATATAAGGATGTCGCTGACATTCCGTATCTGTTAAGTGTATGGATTTTTATTCATGAAATAAGAGTGGTACCGCGTAGGACAGCAGTTGTCTTTCGTCTCTTGCAGAATCTGCAGAGCCGGAAGATTTTTTTATGTCTAAAAGTAAAAGATCAAAAGATTAACGGAAACAGAAAATGGAGGAAAACAAAAATGATGACACCATCTAAGTACAAACGTCAGTATTACATGCCGCCTGTAAAATGTATGAAATGGGCGGAAAAAGAATATGTAGAGAAAGCCCCGATCTGGTGCTCTGTAGACCTTCGTGACGGAAACCAGGCACTTGTGATCCCGATGAGCCTGGAGCAGAAAGTTGAGTTCTTCAAGCTTCTTGTAAAGATAGGTTTTAAAGAGATCGAGGTAGGCTTCCCGGCAGCTTCTGAGACAGAGTATGAGTTTCTTCGTACACTGATCGAGCAGAATCTGATCCCTGAGGATGTAACTATCCAGGTACTGACACAGGCCAGAGAACACATCATCCGCAAAACATTCGAGGCTGTAAAAGGCGCTCCGAAAGCAATCGTTCATGTATACAATTCCACATCTGTATCTCAGAGAGAGCAGGTATTTAAGAAATCAAAAGAAGAGATCCTGAGGATCGCAGTAGACGGTGCTGCACTTCTGAAAAAGCTTGCAGATGAGACAGAGGGCAACTTCCAGTTTGAGTACAGCCCGGAGAGTTTCACGGGAACAGAGCCGGAGTATGCACTTGAGGTCTGCAACGCAGTTCTGGATGTATGGAAACCAACTGCTGATAATAAGGCGATCATCAACCTGCCTGTAACTGTTGAACATTCCATGCCGCATGTTTACGCAAGCCAGGTTGAGTACATGTGTGATAATCTGAAATACCGTGAGAATGTTATCGTATCCCTTCATCCGCATAATGACCGTGGATGCGGCGTTGCAGATTCTGAGATGGGACTTCTTGCAGGCGCTGATAGAATCGAGGGTACTCTGTTCGGAAATGGTGAGCGTACAGGTAATGTAGATATTGTAACACTTGGTATGAATATGTATTCACAGGGTGTTGATCCTAAGATCGATTTCTCTGATATGCCGCATATCTGTGAGGTTTATGAGAAATGTACAGGAATGCAGATCTACGAGAGAAGCCCATACAGTGGAGCACTTGTATTTGCAGCGTTTTCCGGCTCTCATCAGGATGCCATTGCAAAAGGTATGCACTGGAGAGAGAACGGCGATCTGGAACACTGGACAGTACCGTATCTGCCGATCGATCCGACAGATGTCGGAAGAAACTACGATGCAGATGTTATCCGTATCAACAGCCAGTCCGGAAAAGGCGGCGTAGGATATATCCTGGAGACAAAATTTGGCCTGAATCTTCCGCCAAAAATGCGAGAGGCTATGGGATATGCAGCAAAAGCAGTATCCGACCACAAGCACAAAGAGCTTCATCCGGACGAAATCTTCAGCCTGTTCAAATCTACTTTCGAAAATGTGGTTGAGCCGTACAGCATCAATGAAGTTCATTTCCAGCAGAAAGACGGTGGTATTGTAACACAGGTAACTTCTACATTCCGTGGAAAAACAATCGTCACAGAGGCTACCGGAAACGGTCGTCTGGATGCTGTCAGCAATGCGCTGAAGAAAGCATACGAGCTGAAATATACACTGGAGACTTATCAGGAGCATGCCCTGGAGCAGAGTTCCACATCCAAGGCGATTGCCTATGTTGGAATCCGTAAATCAGACGGAACTCTTGCATGGGGAGCTGGCGTTGACCCGGATATCATCCGTGCGTCCATCGATGCGCTGGTAACAGCGATCAACAACCGCTAAAAGAAATTACTGTCAAAAACAGTCGGGCAAAAAAGCTTGACTGTTTGAAGACGTAATACTATAATCAGAGCTGTAAAAACAAGAGAAGAAATTGTCCTGACAGGCAGATAGAAGTACATTTTTCGGAGATCACGTGCACGATATTCGAAGGAAATGAGAAGTCTATCTGCCTGTTTTTTAATCGAATCAAGGAAGTCCCCTGTGGGGTTGCGAAAAACAATAAGCCGTGGAGGGACTGTGATCGGGAAACATTTTGCTAGGATAAAACAAATTCTGCGTTTCAGGGAGAAAGAGCATGTATGTGGATAACCGAGTAATTCTATGTGGATTCAATGTGGAAGAACTGTGGATAACACGAAAATACCCCCAAAGCATGCAGAAATGGGCAAAAAAGCTTGACATAGCTGCTTTTATTAAATATAATTTTCTCGTACATTACAAAAATGTTACAAACAAAGTAATGAAAGCAAAAAAAACGTAACGATTCGTATTTTTTTGGAAACAGATAATAATGGGAGCTATAAGATCTGATTCCAGAATGATCGTTGCAGAAAATTCAACGCAAGGAATGAGATTATGAAAAGTAAAAAAGATTTACGTGAGGATGCCATAGAGCAGGATGAACGTAAAAGTGAAAAAGTCAGAGGGAATTCCGTGCGCAGTTTTGCAGTGCTGACTCTATGTGCAGTGTTGGCGATGGTTATTTCTTTGGGGACAAAAGTATTTATCGGAAATGGCAGCGGCAAGGTTTATGCAGCTTCTGATACGAAGATCGTTTCTTCGGATTCATCGGATGAGGAAGTGGCCGTTCCTACCGGAATTGCAGGAGTTGTTTCCGGAGTTTCGGATACACCGTCATCCGGAAGTACTGTCACCAGGATCGGAAGTTCCTGTGAGCAGGTGATCGTAGGGCAGAGAGTAAAAAAAGTCGAAAATACCACTGCAGACCTCAATGTAAGTTCTTCAATGGAGAACAAGGTCAATGAACTGGATGCAAGATCGATTACACTTGCTGAGAATCCTACTCTGATGTCAGATGAAGATTATGACACACTGCTGCGCATTGTGGAGGCAGAAGCCGGAAGCGAGGATATCAAGGGACGTGTTCTGGTGGCCAATGTGATCATGAACCGTGTAAAGAGCGAGAATTTCCCGGATACAGTAACAGAGGTTGTCTGGGATAACAGCGACGGAGTTCCGCAGTTCTCACCAACTTATGACGGAAGGATCAATGAGGTTACAGTTTCTGATGAGACAAAAGAAGCTGTGAAGCAGGCTTTGAAGGGAACTGATTATTCGGAAGGAGCACTTTTCTTTATTCAGAAATCCGCAGCAGAAGCCCATAATGTGAAATGGTTTGAGAAGGATCTTAAGAAACTTTTCAAATATGGAGTTCACGAATTTTATACATACAAATAAGATGTGTATGTCAAGCACAGAAAATACCGCCGGCACCTCATAGAGGCCGACGGATTTTTTTTGAAGAATTCAGCATGCAAAGTCATTGAAAGGAATCTTTTTTAAAAGGTGGTGGCATTTTCCATAATTCCATGCTATAATGTGGTGAAGTTCGAAAGAAACTAATATTTTATAAATAGAAAGGCGGAACACCAATGCAGGTATTGTACAAAAGCACCAGAGGAAAAGAGCAGGCAATTACAGCGTCTATGGCCATACTGAAGGGCCTTTCTGAGGACGGCGGACTGTTCGTGCCTGATAGCATCCCCAAGCTTGATGTGCCAATGGAGAAGTTGGCACAGATGACTTATCAGGAAACAGCATATGAAGTTATGAGCCGTTTTCTTACAGATTTTACAGAGGAAGAGCTGAAAAACTGTATCAATAAGGCATATGACAGTAAGTTTGATACAGAGAAGATTGCTCCTCTTCATGAGGCAGACGGAGCTTATTTCCTGGAGCTGTTCCACGGTGCTACCATCGCATTTAAAGATATGGCACTTTCCATCCTTCCACATCTGATGACAACAGCAGCGAAGAAGAACAACGTCAAGAATGAGATCGTGATCCTCACTGCAACTTCCGGAGATACAGGTAAAGCTGCAATGGCAGGCTTTGCAGATGTACCGGGAACCAAGATCATCGTATTTTATCCGAAGCATGGTGTAAGTCCGATCCAGGAGAAGCAGATGGTAACTCAGAAGGGTGCCAATACCTATGTTGTAGGAATCACAGGCAACTTTGATGATGCCCAGACTGCAGTTAAGAAGATGTTCAACGATCATGAGATGGCAGCAGAGCTTGACAAGGCAGGATTCCAGTTCTCTTCTGCAAACTCTATCAATATCGGACGTCTTGTTCCACAGATCGTATATTATGTATATGCTTATGCAACACTGGTACATGACGGCAAGATCAAGGACGGACAGGAGATCAATGTAGTTGTTCCTACCGGCAACTTCGGAAATATCCTTGCTGCATACTATGCAAAACAGATGGGACTTCCGATCCATAAACTGATCTGTGCATCCAATGAGAACCGTGTTCTCTATGATTTCTTCCGCACAGGAACATATGACAGAAAACGTGACTTTATCCTTACAACATCTCCATCTATGGATATCCTGATCTCCAGCAACCTGGAGCGTTTGATCTACCGTCTTGCAGGTGAGGATGCCGAGAAATGTGCAGAGCTTATGAAGTCTTTAAGTGAGGGCGGTGAGTACACGATCACAGACGAGATGAAGGCACAGCTTCAAGATTTCTACGGCAATTTCTGCAGCGAAGATGAGACTGCTGAGGCGATCAGCGAGACATATAAAGGCTGCAATTATGTGATCGATACGCATACAGCAGTTGCAGCCGGCGTATATAAGAAGTATGTAAAAGATACAGACGATCACACACCGACTGTGATTGCTTCCACAGCAAGCCCGTATAAATTTACAAGAAGCGTAATGGAAGCTCTTGGAGAGGAGCATAAAGATCTGGATGATTTTGGCCTTGTAGATGCACTTTCCAGCCTTTCCGGAGTGCCAGTTCCGCGTGCAGTTGAGGAGATCCGTACAGCACCTGTGCTTCACGACAGAGTTGTGGATGCACCGGATATGCCGGACGCAGTAAGGGATATTCTTGCTATTGCTCACTGATAATATTCCGCGAGGTGTTTTGTGTGAGCGAAGGTCACAGAAAACCCGAGACTTGCGGCGCGAAATCATGTAAAGCATGATTTCTGTGCATCGCAAAGCGTGTTGCTGGTCACGGAGTGAACAGTAACATATTCTTAACATTAAATAATAAAAATCAGTAAGATTGTGTATTTTCTGTTGAAAAAGCACAAATACTGGTTTATAATAAAAACAACGAAAACCGAATCCTGGAATGTTCGATCCCCCTTTTCTTTTTGAACCTACATTGACATTTTGGGAATCCAAGATCGCAGGTTGGATGTCAGACCTCACGTCGTGGTAGGCAGAAGATACTGTTGAGGATACCCACCTAGCACCTGCTAGGCGTCAAAAATAAGGGAACGGCATCCCGGGATTAATCGGTTAAAGACATAGAGCCGGTTGATGGCTCTTTTTTCATATATGGGAGGAATTACAGTATGGGTGTTTCTGAAAGAAAATTTGGAACGCTTCCCACAGGGGAAGAAATAAAGATCTATCATCTTGAGAACAAGTCAGGGGCATATGCCGAGGTGCTTTCATTTGGCGCGATCCTGGCGAAGATATGCGTTCCGGATAAGAACGGAGAACTTAGAGATGTGGTTCTGGGATATGATGATATCGAAGGATACGAAGTGAACGGATGCTTTTTCGGAGCGATCATCGGAAGAAGCGGAAACCGTATCGAGAATGCCAGATTTTTTATTGATGATAAAGAAGTGGTTCTTGCTGAGAATGAGAATCACAATAACCTGCACAGCGGCCCTAATGGATTTGAGAAGAAGATCTGGGAAGTAAAAGAGATTTCCCAGGAAAAGAACAGTGTGGACTTTTCCCGCATCAGTCCTGACGGAGAGAACGGATTTCCGGGAGAATTTACCGTTGTTGTGAAGTATGAGTTCACAGAGGAGAATGAGCTGAAGATCATTTACAGAGGACGCTCCGATGCAGCTACGGTTGCCAATATGACCAATCATTCCTACTTTAATCTGAATGGAGAGGGAAGTGGAAATGTGCTGGATCAGGAAGTCTGCATCCATGCGAAATATTTCACACCTGTAAAAGACAGCCAGTCTATCCCTACAGGGGAATATGCACCTGTTGAAGGGACACCGATGGATTTCAATGTTTCCAAGACGATCGGAAGAGACATTGAGGCTGATTTTGGACAGCTGAAACTGACAGGCGGTTATGATCATAATTATGTGACTGATAATTATGCAAAGGGAAATGTACGTGCTATTGCCAGTGCATACAGTAAGGAGTCTGGTATTGGCATGGAAGTTTCTTCTGACTGTCCGTGCGTGCAGTTTTATGCAGGCAACTTTGTTATAGATGAGAAGGGCAAGAAGGGACATGTTTACCATCAGCGTGACGGATTTTGTCTGGAAACACAGGTTGAGCCAAATGCAGTGAATGTAGAAGATTTCCATTCTCCGATCCTGCGTCCAGGTGAGGAATACAGTTCCGAGACGATTTATCGATTTTTTGTAAAATAAATGCTGCCGGATCAGCGAAGGCAGTGAAAGAAACAGAGGTATGAAGAGCAATGCAGATACGTGTAGCCAGAGAAGATGATGCAGCAGCACTTGTGGAGATTTATTCTTACTATGTAGAGAAGACAGCGATCACATTTGAATATGAGACACCTTCCGTGGAGGAATTTGCAGGAAGGATCCGTGATATCCAGAAGAAATATCCATATATTGTGGCGGAGGAGAACGGGGAGATCCTGGGGTATGCCTATGGCTCTGCCTTCCATCCAAGGGCTGCCTATGGATGGTGTGCCGAGATGTCCATCTATGTGAAGCATGACAGAAGGGGAAGCGGTGCAGGCGGAAGGCTTTACCGTGCCCTGGAGAGTCTTCTGGCTGAGATGGGAGTACTCAATCTGAACGCCTGCATTGCAGTCCCTCAGAAAGAGGATGAGTACCTTACCAATGCCAGTGTGGATTTTCATAAACATTTCGGATATAAGAGAGTGGGAGAGTTCCACAGATGCGGTTACAAATTTAACCGTTGGTATCATATGGTATGGATGGAGAAGATGATCGGCGAGCATAAGAGTGTGCAGCCGGAAGTCAAACCTTTTCCTGAGATCCAGGATAAGATCGGTTTTGAACGTTTTTCCTGGTAAAAAAAGAAACTCGAGGGGGTCAGCATGGACGAGGATAAAAAGAAGCGAAATGTGATTCAGCTCATGCTGGGATTTGTGAGGCGGGCAAACGGAGACCATGTCAGCGCGTATGCTGCTCAGGCGGCCTATTTTCTGATCATGTCATTTATTCCGTTTGTTCTGTTTCTCACAACACTGATCCGTTACACGCCATTAAGCTACAATGTTGTCCGGGATGCGATCATTGGATTCGTTCCGGGCAATCTTCAGACTTTTGTGCTGAGCATTGTAGTTGAGGTATATAAGAGAAGCACGGCCATTGTGCCGCTGTCTGCTCTGATGGCTCTGTGGGCATCGGGAAAAGGAATGCAGGCGATCACCAATGGTCTGAACACGATCTATCATGTGAAGGAGACCCGAAACTGGCTGATGACCAGGATCTATTCGGTTTTTTACATGCTGTTGTTTGTGCTGGCGATTATCGTTACCCTATTGATGCTGGTTCTTGGCAACAGGATACAGGTAGCAGCGCAGAAGACCATTCCTATTCTTGGAAGACTGCTTGCGAAAGTCATGGGAGCCAGGACGCTGTTGGTATTTGCCGTTCTGTTTGTGGTATTTCTTGT
>CAVBVT010000100.1:0-10481 GCA_963598855.1 Eggerthellaceae bacterium | reverse complement strand
AATTAACAGAGGGTATTTTTGTCGCCGCTGTTTGTCAGACTGTGGAGGAAATGCTTATGAACATCAGAGAGAGCATGGAACTAAGAGAACGGGAGCTGTTAAGCCCCTTTGCCTCCCACAGCGCAGATACCAGAGGCCGGGACAGACCGGAAGAGGAATGCGATGTGCGGACTGCGTACCAGAGAGACAGAGACAGAATTCTTCACTGTAAGGCTTTTCGACGCATGAAGGATAAGACACAGGTGTTCCTGGCACCCCAGGGAGATCATTACCGGACCCGGCTGACACATACGTTGGAGGTATCCCAGATCGCCCGGACCATTGCCAGGGCACTTCGATTAAATGAAGATTTGGTAGAAGCCATTGCGCTTGGACATGATCTTGGGCACACGCCCTTTGGACATTCCGGTGAGAAGGCTCTGGATCATGTACACCCGGGAGGCTTTGCACATTATAAACAGAGCGTCCGGGTCGTGGAAGTACTGGAGAAGAATGGAAACGGACTGAATCTTACCTGGGAAGTAAGAGATGGAATGAAGAATCACCGCACCAGCGGGAAGCCGTCCACACTGGAAGGGCAGGTAGTGCGTTTTTCTGATAAGATTGCCTATATCCATCATGATATGGACGATGCCCAGAGGGCGGGAATTATAACAGAAGATGATATTCCTGTTACAATGAGAACTTTTTTGGGCTATACCACGAGAGAACGGCTGAATACTTTCGTACATAATATTATAGAGAACAGTTTGGATAAGGACAGCATCAGCATGTCGCCGGATGTTTATGAGGCGATGATGGATCTCCGCTCCCTGATGTTCCGGAATGTCTATGAGAATCCGGTGGCTAAGAAGGAAGAAGAGCGAGCTATCAAGATGCTGACTGAACTATATGAATACTATACAGACCATCCGGATGCCATGCCCGGGGAATACAGGGAACTGGCGAAATACCGGGGCGTTCCCATAGAACAGGCTGTATGTGATTACATTTCGGGAATGACAGACCAGTATTCCATGAAGAAATTCAGGGAACTCTACATACCGAAATGCTGGGAGGTCTATTAAATGGAAAAGAGGGATAAATATGCGTTATTCAGATGACATCATAGAAGAAGTCCGGATGAAAAATGACATTGTAGACGTGATATCCCAGTATGTGAAACTGACACGGAGGGGAAGCACTTATTTCGGGCTGTGTCCCTTCCATAATGAGAAAACCCCTTCCTTTTCCGTAACGCCATCCAAGCAGATGTATTACTGCTTTGGCTGCGGAGCAGGAGGCAACGTATACAATTTTGTTATGGAATATGAGAATTATTCTTTTGGAGAGGCTCTTTCCCACCTGGCTGACCGGGCAGGTGTGGAGCTTCCGAAGATCGAATATTCCAGAGAAGCAAGAGAAAAAGCAGAACAGAGAGCAACGCTTCTGGAGATCAATAAGCTGGCAGCTCAGTATTTTTACTATCAGCTGAGAAGAGAGAACGGCAGGACAGCCTACAATTATCTGACAGGAAGAGGACTTTCCGAGGAAACCATCCGGAAATTCGGTCTTGGTTATTCAGATAAGTACAGTGATGATCTGTATAAATATCTTAAGAGCAAGGGTTACAGTGATGAACTTCTCCGTGAGTCCGGATTGTTCAATGTGGACGAGCGGCGGGGAATGTATGATAAGTTCTGGAACCGTGTGATCTTTCCCATCATGGATGTGAACAACCGTGTGATCGGTTTCGGAGGCCGTGTCATGGGAGACGGCAAGCCGAAATACCTGAACTCGCCGGAAACGAAGATCTTTGACAAGAGCCGTAACCTGTACGGGCTGAATGTAGCAAGGACGACGCGGAAGAATTATCTTATCCTCTGTGAGGGATATATGGATGTGATCGCCATGCACCAGGCAGGTTTTACCAATGCGGTGGCGTCCCTTGGAACAGCACTGACATCCGGCCATGCAAGCCTTGTGAAGCGTTATACCAAGGAAGTGCTTCTTTTATATGACAGTGACGGCGCAGGCATCCGGGCTGCGCTCCGTGCGATTCCTATTCTCCGGGAGGCAGGAGTAACATCCAGGGTAGTAAGTCTGAAACCGTGGAAAGATCCGGATGAGTTTATTAAGAATGAAGGCGCAGAGGTTTTTGAAGAGCGGCTTAATCAGGCAATGGACAGTTTTATGTTCCGTGTGCATATTGCAGAACAGGATTTTGCAATGGATGCACCCCAGGGACAGAATCAGTTCTTTGAGCGGTGTGCCGAGATACTTCTGGAGCTTTCTGACGAGCTGGAGAGGAATCTTTATATAGAAGCAATTGTGAAAGAATATGGCCGTTATGGCGTGGGAACGGAGGATATCCGAAAACGTGTCAATACCCTGGCCATGAAGGGAACACCTGCTGAGAAGCGGGTTCAGCCGAAGTCCGGAACACTTGAGACCAGGAAAAAAGAATCTGCCGCAGATAAAGCTCAGAAGCTGATGCTGACCTGGCTTGTGAATTATCCGGGGATCTTTGATCAGGTGGAGAAATATATCTCGCCGTCGGATTTCGTAGTTCCGCTGTATAAGCAGGTTGCCGAGATGCTGTTTGACCAGCATAAAGAGGGAGAGACCAATCCCGGGAAACTTCTTAATGCGTTCACAGACAGTGAGGAGCAGAGAGAGGTAGCATCACTTTTTAACGCAACGATCCATCTGGAGAATGAGGGAGAACAGCAGAGGGCTTTTTCCGACGCACTTCTTAGGATCAAGGAAGAAAGCTTAAAAGAAAAGAACCGTACCTGGGATCCAACCGATATGGCAGGGCTTCAGGAACTGATAAAGGCAAAAAAAGAACTGGAAGACCTTGGAAGAAAGCGGCAGCAGCTGCATATTTCTTTCAATTAAGGATAAAATATAAACACTATATGGAGGTATAGAGCACCTATGGAAATGAATATGGCAAAATTCAGCGAGAAACTTGTAGAGCTTCTTGAACTTGCAAAAAAGAAAAAGAATGTGCTGGAATATCAGGAGATCAGTGATTTCTTCAAGGATTCTCCACTGGAAGTCGATCAGATGGAGAAGGTTTTTGATTTCCTGGAGGCCAGCGGTGTGGACGTTCTCCGTATCACAGATAACGGCGGTGACGAACTCCTCCTTGATAACGACATAGATATGGAAGGTATGGATGATGAGGAAGAGGTAGAACTTGATAAGATCGACCTCTCTGTTCCGGAAGGCGTCAGCATTGAGGATCCTGTCCGCATGTACCTGAAAGAGATTGGTAAAGTCAGCCTGTTAAGCGCGGACGAGGAGATCGAGCTTGCGAAAAGAATGGAGAAAGGTGATGAAGCTGCCAAGAAACGTCTGGCAGAGGCGAACCTTCGTCTTGTTGTCAGCATTGCGAAACGTTATGTAGGACGTGGAATGCTGTTCCTTGACCTGATCCAGGAAGGAAACCTTGGTCTTATCAAGGCAGTTGAGAAATTTGACTACAGAAAAGGCTACAAGTTCAGTACCTATGCAACATGGTGGATTCGTCAGGCCATCACAAGAGCTATCGCTGACCAGGCACGTACCATCCGTATCCCGGTGCATATGGTTGAGACGATCAACAAGCTGATCCGCGTTTCCCGTCAGCTGCTTCAGGAGCTTGGACGTGAACCTACGCCGGAAGAGATCGCTGAGGAGATGGACATGCCGGTAGACCGTGTACGTGAGATCTTAAAGATATCCCAGGAGCCGGTATCCCTGGAAACTCCGATCGGTGAGGAGGAAGACAGCCATCTTGGTGACTTCATTCAGGATGATAATGTTCCGGTACCTGCAGATGCAGCTGCATTTACACTTCTCAAAGAGCAGCTGGTAGAGGTATTAAGCACTCTGACAGACCGTGAGCAGAAGGTTCTCCGTCTTCGTTTTGGATTGGATGACGGCCGTGCCAGAACTCTGGAGGAAGTTGGAAAAGAATTCAACGTTACAAGAGAGCGTATCCGTCAGATCGAAGCGAAAGCTCTGCGTAAACTGCGTCATCCCAGCCGCAGCCGCAAGCTGAAGGATTACCTTGACTAAAAATAATATATCTGCACAGCTTTCCAATCGTCTTATGGCCATTGCCGGTATGGTAACAGAAGGAAACCGGCTGGCAGACGTGGGATGCGACCATGGCTATCTGTCCATCTATCTTGTCAGTGAGAAGAAAGTACCGTCAGCCATTGCCATGGATGTCCGTCCAGGACCGCTTTCAAGAGCCAGGGAAAATATCTCCCGTTATGGCCTTGAAGATTACATAGAGACCCGTTTAAGCGACGGGCTTATGAAAATGGAGCCGGGCGAGGGAGATTCTCTTGTAATCGCCGGCATGGGCGGTCCTCTGATGGAGAGGATATTAAATGATGGAGCGAAGGTCCGGGAGGGGTTTCAGGAACTGATCCTGCAGCCTCAGTCGGACCTCCCTCATTTCCGGCATTTTCTTGCTGAGATCGGCTGGGAGATCGTAAGCGAGGAAATGATAAAGGAAGATGGAAAATTTTATCCTATGATGAAAGCTGTGTGCAATAATTCCGGGAAAAAAATCTCATATACAGAAGAAGAGGCCTGGTTTGGCCCGCTCCTTCTTGGGGAATGCCATCCTGTTTTAAAGGAATATCTTCTTCGGGAGGCTGCGATCCGTGAGAAAATCCTGGCAGGGCTTTTAAGTGCGCCGTCTGAATCTGCGAAAGCTCGCCTTGCAGAAGTAAAGGAGGAAATGGAGCTGATCGATTCGGCTCTGAAACGATATGAAAGCATATGAACTGATTGAATGGCTGAATGAGCATCATCCGCAGAAATTTGCGGAAGACTGGGATAATGTAGGTCTTCTGGTGGGAGATGACCAGAAAGAAATCTCGCATGTTTTTCTTGCACTGGATCTTACAGAGCCTGTTCTTGAAGAAGCTGTGAAAGCCGGGGCAGACATGATCCTGACTCATCATCCGATGATTTTTTCCGGGATCAAGAAGATCAATAACCACACATTTACGGGAAGAAAGATCCTCCGACTGATCCAGGAGGATATTCCGTATTTTGCCATGCACACCAATTATGATGTGATCGGTATGGCAGATTTAAGTGCAGATTATCTGAAACTTCAGGATACGAAGGTACTCACTGTTACTGATGAGTTCGGGGAACAGCCGGAGGGATTTGGAAGAGTTGGAAAACTGCCGCAGCCGATGACCCTTGCCGAATTTGGCAAATATGTAAAAGAATGCAACGGACTTCCGGATGTGAGAGTTTACGGAGATCTTGACCGGAAGATTGAGACGGTGGCGATCTGTACAGGAAGCGGCAAGAGCATGATCTGTGATGTGATGGCAGCCGGAGCAGATGTGTATGTAACCGGTGATATTGATTATCACACTGCGATCGATACCATGGCAGATGGCCTGGCTATTGTGGATGCAGGGCATTATGGAACGGAGTATATTTTTGCAGAGGCCATGGAAAAGGAGCTGAATAAAGCATTTCCGGAGCTTAAGACAACCTGCGCCAGTGTGAAAAATCCATATACTGTTTTGTGAACGCAGATCGCGAATGTCCGCTTTACTGTAAATAAACTGTGAAACATACGGCTGTCCGAAAAGCGGGCAGCTGTATAAATATATAAGCCTGTGGAGGTGGTCGTTATGGAACAGACGATGATTAAAGTGACCATAAACGGAGAGACAAGGGAATACCCGAAGATGACTTCTTATTCCGAGATCGTTAAAGATTATGAGGGTACAACAGAGTATCCGGTGATCCTTGTAACGGAGAACGGAAAGCTCCGTGAGCTGCATAAGAAGGTGAGACATGACTGTACAGTAGGCTTTATCACTGCAAAAGACAGCGCAGGGCGCAAAACATATCGACGCAGTGCTATTTTTATCCTTCTGAAAGCGATCTTTGATGTGGCAGGAAAAGAAAATGTGGATCATGTTGTGATCCATTATTCCATTGGAAATGCACTGTATTTTACCATGAAGGGCAGTGCAACATTGAATCAGGAACTGCTTGATCAGGTGAAAGTGCGGATGCGTGAACTTGTTGATCAGAAAATACCGATCTATAAACGAAGTGTCAGTACAGATGATGCTATTTCCATGTTCCACAGGCATCATATGTATGACAAGGAGAAACTGTTCCGTTACCGTCGGGTATCCAGGGTGAATGTCTACAGTCTGGAGAACTTTGAGGATTATTTTTACGGATTTATGGTACCGGATACGGGGTATGTGCAGCATTTTGACCTACAGCTTTATGATGAAGGATTTGTACTGATCCTTCCGCGTCAGAAGAATCCGGATGTGCTGGAGCCTTTTGAGCCGCAGGATAATATCTTTCATGTGCAGAAAGAATCGGAAGAGTGGGGAGATAAACTGGAGGTTGCTACAGTTGGAGATCTCAATGACCGGATCACCAGGGAGGGCGTGCAGAGTCTGATGCTGATCCAGGAAGCTCTTCACGAGGCGAAGATTTCTTCGATTGCGGAGGAAATCCAGCGCAGAGGCAATGTGAAGTTTGTGATGATAGCAGGGCCGTCTTCTTCTGGTAAGACCAGCTTTTCCCACAGGCTTTCCATCCAGCTGTCTGCCCATGGTCTGAAACCGCATCCCATTGCTGTGGATAATTATTTTGTGAACAGGGATCGTACGCCGCTGGATGAATTTGGTGAGAAGAATTATGAGTGTCTGGAAGCGATTGACATCAAGCAGTTTAACGAAGATATGCTGAATCTTCTTGACGGGAAAAAAGTGGATCTTCCAACTTTCAATTTTAAGACAGGATGCAGGGAATATAAAGGAGATCAGCTGCAGCTGGGAAAAGAAGATATCCTGGTAATCGAGGGGATTCACGGGCTGAATGACAAGCTGAGCTATGCACTTCCGAAAGAAAGCAAGTTCAAGATCTATATCAGTGCGCTGACTCAGCTGAATATTGATGAACATAACCGTATCCCTACCACAGATGGAAGACTGATCAGGAGAATTGTCCGCGATGCACGTACACGCGGAACTTCTGCAAAAGATACCATTGCAAGATGGCCGTCTGTACGGCGTGGTGAAGAGCAGAATATCTTCCCGTTCCAGGAAGAAGCAGACGTGATGTTTAATTCCGCTCTTGTGTATGAGCTTGCTTGCTTGAAGGTTTATGCAGAACCGCTGCTTTTTGGAATTGATAAGAGCGAGTCGGAGTACCAGGAGGCGAAGAGACTTCTGAAGTTCCTGGATTATTTTGTGCCGGTGCCATGTGAGGGAGTTCCGTTTAATTCGCTGCTCAGGGAGTTTATTGGCGGCAGTTGTTTTAATGTATAGGAGAGATTATGAAAGAAAGAGTACAACTGACAAAACTGGCTCCCAACTGCGGCTGTGCAGCCAAAGTTGGGCCGGGTACTCTGGCGGGAGTCCTTGGAAATCTGCCCAAATTTTGTGACCCGGATCTGCTGGTGGGGACCGATACTTCGGATGATGCTGCTGTTTATAGAGTTTCAGAAGATCTGGCACTGATCCAGACACTGGATTTTTTTACTCCGGTGGCAGATGATCCTTATGATTTCGGCCAGATCGCGGCGGCTAATGCCTTAAGTGATGTGTACGCTATGGGCGGAGTACCGAAGACGGCTTTGAATATTGTAGCATTTCCGAAAGATATGGATGTGGCGATTCTGGGAGAGATCCTGCGAGGCGGTGCAGACAAGGTGATGGAAGCTGGAGCAGTTCTTGCAGGAGGACATACCATCCAGGATGATACACCCAAGTACGGACTTAGTGTAACCGGTTTTGTGAATCCAAAGAAATTCTGGAAAAATTACGGAGCACAGACAGGGGATAAACTGATCCTCACAAAACCTCTTGGCGCAGGAATCATAAATACAGCCATCAAAGCAGACCTGGCATCAGAAGAAGCAAGAGCAGCAGTACTTGCCTCTATGAAACTTCTGAACCGCTCAGCCTGCGAAGTGTTTCGGGAATTTGAAATCCATGCCTGCACAGATATAACAGGATTCGGTCTCGGCGGCCATGCCACAGAAATGGCCGCAGCCAGTAACCGGACCATCGTGATAGATACAGAAAAACTGCTACTGTTACCGGATGTAGAGAAATACGCATCCATGGGCCTGATCCCGGGAGGGGCCTACAGAAACCGGGAATTTGCCAATAAAGCTGGAGTAAAAAGTTCAGCAGTGCTCTGGAAAGAAGACGTGGTATTTGATTCCCAAACCTCCGGCGGCCTGCTAGCCGCAGTCAAAGAAAAAGATGTCCCACATATAATGGAAAAACTAAACGCAGCAAGCCTGCAGGCCGGAGTAATTGGAGAAGTAACAGACAGGCAGGAGTGGACACTGGAGATTAGATAATAGCAGTGTCATTACACATGTAAAGGAGATATCCTGAGTATTATCATATATGTGAGATTGAAGGACAACGATACTGTTGCACATGCAATTATGCTCCCCGGATCATTATCATATATATTAGAGTTTAGACAATAACGCAGCTATATCTACTTCGGCACAGTGTTACACCATAAATACCGAAAGCATACAGACAAAAGTCAACAGCATTACACATCGAAGATGCAGCACTACTTCCGTGCCCAATGGGGTAGGAGCGCGAGGGAGGGCGTTCGGGCTACGGAACTCTGAGATCGCCTACCCTCGCACTATCCACATTGGAAATGTAACGTGCGTAGCCATATACTATTGTGTGACAATAAAGAAAAATTCCAACTCTAACTTTACAAGTCTGCGCAGCTGTGATAGAATATCAACTGCGCAGCCAGTCCAGGTGATCGCGGCTGAACAGACGAAAGGGTTCAGACGAGGAAAGTCCGGGCTTCACAGGGCAGGATGCCGGATAACGTCCGGTGGAGGTAACTCCCAGACCAGTGCAACAGAAATAAACCGCCCCGTTTCTACGAGGTAAGGGTGGAAAGGCAGTGTAAGAGACTACCGCCGCTGTGGTAACAGAGCGGGCACATGTAAACTCCATTCGAAGCAAGACCGAGAAGAAAGCCATACGGCGGCCCGTCGTGCTTTCAGGTAGGTCGCTGGAGCCTTCTGGCAACGGAAGGCCTAGATAGATGATCACTCAACGACATAACCCGGCTTATCGGTCTGACTGCGTATAATAAATAAGCATATTAAAAAGCAGCTGCATTCCATAGATCAGTCGAAACTGATTTATAGAATGTCAGCTGCTTTATTTTATACAGTTAGGCGGTTAAATATCCAGAATTACTTATTCCGTTTACCTCTATATTTCTCCTCACAGTACTTACAGCGGTAAACTTCCTTCTCCTCATCTGCAAGAACAAAAATATGATCCAGTCCCTGCTCGATGGAAGTGATGCAGCGAGGATTCTTGCATTTGATCACGTTTACTACCTGCTTCGGCAGTTTCAGTTCTTTCTTGGCAACGATCTTCTCATCTTTAATGATGTTTACAGTGATGTTGTGATCGATAAAACCAAGAATATCAAGATCTAGGTCCTCGATCGGGCATTCTACTTTGATGATATCTTTCTTGCCCATCTTCTTGCTACGGGCATTCTTGATAATGGCAACAGTACAATCCAGTTTATCCAGTTTCAGGTCATGATAAATGGTCATTGCCTTGCCGGCTTTGATATGGTCCAGAACATAACCTTCACGAAGAGCACCTACGTTTAACATGGCAGTTCCACCTCCAGTAATGTAAGAATCAGGGCCATACGGACATAAACACCATACTGGGCCTGTTTAAAATAAGCGGCACGCGGATCAGAATCCACTTCAACAGCAATCTCATTAACACGCGGAAGCGGATGCAGGATATACATATCTTTCGGAGCAAGTTCCATCTTCTGTTTATCCAGAACATAGAAATCTTTCATGCGGACATAATCCTCTTCATTAAAGAAACGTTCCTTCTGAACGCGGGTCATGTACAGGATATCAAGACTTGGAAGTGCGTCCTCAAGACGTTCCTCCTCAACGAACTCGACATTGTTGCGTTTCAGCACATCTTCACGGATATAGCTTGGAATACGAAGCTCTTCCGGAGAGATCAGGACAAATTTCACGTTCTCATAACGTACCAGTGCCTCGATCAGAGAATGGACAGTACGTCCGAATTTCAGATCGCCGCAGAGACCAATTGTAATATTGTCAAGTCTGCCTTTGAGGGAACGGATAGTTAAAAGATCGGTTAATGTCTGAGTAGGATGCTGGTGGCCGCCGTCGCCGGCATTGATCACCGGAATATTGGATGCCATAGAAGCTACAAGCGGAGCGCCTTCTTTCGGGTGACGCATAGCACAGATATCTGCATAGCAGGAAACAACGCGAATGGTATCGGCAACACTCTCGCCCTTAGATGCGGAGCTGGAATCAGCGGAAGAAAAACCAAGAACATTTCCTCCAAGATTCATCATGGCTGCCTCGAAACTTAAACGTGTACGTGTACTTGGTTCATAAAACAGTGTCGCAAGCCTTTTATCATCAC
>CAVBVT010000099.1:0-10644 GCA_963598855.1 Eggerthellaceae bacterium | reverse complement strand
AGGTAAGACAGCATGGAAAAGATTCTTCCGAGACCAAGAAGATCTTCTTTATTATGTCCCATAACGATTTCACCTGCTTCCGGTTTCTTTCCGGAGGCAAATTGTTTATAAAGACGGATGCAGGCACCGCCATCGCAGTAAGCACGCTCTGTGATATTTAAAAATGCCTCCATGGATGGCTGGTTCATTCGGGATAGCTTCAGGAGACCTTTAAGTGGTTTCAGTTCCCGGTAAAGGTCCAAAGAAGGTATATTCTTAAGGGGAGAAGGCAGTTGATGGAACTGATACCGCGCTTCCAGGTAGGGCTGGTCGAAACTGTCGCCATTGTAATGGATCGTACAGGAAAAATTCTGTAAAAATTCCGAGAATATTTGCAGGAGTTCTGCTTCTTCTGTCTCATTTTCAATCATCCACTGGTACATTTGCCAGTTTTTCTCTTCATAAACCACAGTACCGATCAGATACGAAAAAGTGGAATTTCGTGATAGTCCTGTTGTTTCAATATCATAGAAAATTGGTACAAAATGCTCTGAAAAAACGCGGTTTCTAGTCAATTTTTTAACAGTCTCAAAATCTGGAAACCCTTGTAAAATCGGCATTTTTTTAACAATCATGTTGATTTCCTCCTTTATGGATTGTATTTGATTATACACAAAAAAAAGTTTTTTCTGTAGTGCAATTTAAGGTGAAATGAGTTATAGTATATTAGTAGAGTTGATGAAAAAAGCAGAAAATGATATTGGATTTATGTAGGAATTGACAGTGAATAAAATTGACCTGTATCACTTCAGGATTTGATATTTACCGGCTGCTGTATCTGTGCATATGATCATTTCTATATGAAAGTATATCACAGTATGGCAGATGAAATCAATCTATCATACATATATCAGAAACATGGAAATCAACTTTGAAAATAAGTATGTGCGCAGCACGGAAACGAAATGTACATGTACTTGCAAAGAATAAAGGAGGAGATGAGATCTATGGCATTTTTAACCTTCAGGGGTGGTATCCATCCTTATGACGGCAAAGATTTGTCAAAAAACTGTCCTGTTGAGATGTATCTTCCAAAAGGGGATCTGGCAATTCTTGTTTCTCAGCATATCGGAGCTCCGGCCAAGCCGATCGTAAAAAAAGGCGATCATGTGCTTGTGGGACAGAAAATCGCAGAAGCGGGAGGCTTTGTTTCCGCACCGATACATTCATCTGTATCAGGAACGGTAAAAGGAATCGAGAAACGTCTGACAGCAGTAGGTGCTATGGGTGATGCGATCATCATTGAGAATGATGGTCTGTATGAATCTGTAGAATACACACCGGCCAAACTTTCCGATCTTTCCAAGGAAGATATCCTAAAAAGGATCCAGGAAGGCGGAGTTGTAGGTCAGGGTGGCGCAGGTTTCCCGACACATGTAAAGCTTTCACCGAAGGAACCGGACAAGATAGACCATATTCTGGTAAATGGTGCGGAATGTGAGCCTTATATCACAAGCGACTACCGAAGGATGATGGAAGAACCGGAAAGTGTTGTAGGAGGTCTGGAAGTAATCCTGAAAGCTTTCCCGAAAGCAGTAGGATGCATCTGTATCGAGGATAACAAGCCGGACTGTATTGCCAAGATGAAAGAGGCCATCAAAGGCAAAGAACGTATGGAAGTAAAAGAACTCAAGACCAAATACCCACAGGGTGGTGAGCGTACTCTGATCTATGCGGTTACAGGCAGAGAGATTAATTCCACCATGCTTCCGGCAGATGTTGGATGTGTTGTTGATAACGTAGAGACTGTTACATCTGTGTATAAAGCAGTGATCCTGGGTCAGCCGGTTATCAGCCGTAATGTAACAGTTACCGGAGATGGTATCCGTACTCCTAAAAACTTTTCCGTCCTTACAGGTACAGATCTGTCAGAGCTTGTAGATGCAGCAGGCGGACTGAAAGATAAAATTGCAAAAGCAATTTCAGGTGGGCCAATGATGGGATTTGCACTGTATGATCTTCATATTCCGTGTACAAAGACAACTTCTTCCCTTCTTTTCCTGGAGCGTGACGCAGTATCCGAGGCGAAAGAAATCCAGACAGCATGTATCAACTGCGGACGTTGTGTAAGCGTCTGTCCAGGCCATATAGTTCCGGCCCGCCTTGCAACTCTCGCAGAGAACGGTGATATGGCAGGTTTCGAAAAGATGGATGGTATGGAGTGCTGCGAATGTGGTTGCTGCAGTTATATCTGTCCTGCCAAACGACCTCTGACTCAGAGTATTAAATCTATGAGAAAAATGGTTCTTGCCGAGCGCAGGAAAAAGAAATAGGGGGAGGAATAACAATGGAACAAATGTATAACGTATCATCTAATCCCCATATCAGGGATAAAATGACTACCAGTCGTATCATGCAGTTGGTTGTGATAGCACTTCTGCCTGCGACATTATTTGGTATCTGGAATTTTGGCGCGCATGCGCTTCTTGTAATTCTGGCAACGGTTGCATCCAGTGTGTTTTTTGAGTGGCTGTATGATCGCTTGATGCATAAGAAGAACACGACCAAAGATTTTAGTGCAGTTGTAACAGGACTTCTGCTTGCATTAAACATGCCGCCGCAGATTCCAGTCTGGATGCCGATCTTGGGAAGTGCTTTTGCAATTATCGTTGTAAAACAGCTGTTTGGCGGACTTGGACAGAACTTTATGAACCCGGCCCTTGCAGGAAGATGCTTTCTTATGATCTCTTTTGCCGGAAAAATGACTGACTTTGCAGTTTCTAAAAGTTCTCATGCGGTTATTGATACTGTCACACAGGCAACACCTCTGGCGGCTCTTAAAAACCAGGGATTCATTGCCGGAACCTCAATTCCTGTAAAAAACCTGTTCCTTGGTAATATCCAGGGTACTATCGGTGAGACCTCCGCACTGGCGATCCTCATCGGTGCAGTGATCCTTCTTGCATTTAAAATCATTGATCTAAAGGTTCCGCTTACATATATTGGAAGCTTTGCAGTATTTGTAATTCTTTATATGCTTGGCACAGGAAAAGGATTTGATGTAAATTACCTTTTGAGTCATATCTTTGGCGGTGGTCTGATGCTTGGTGCCTGGTTTATGGCAACAGATTATGTGACGACTCCGATCACACCAAAGGGACAGCTGGTATATGGCTGCTGCCTTGGTATCGTAACGGCAGTATTCCGTCTTTTTGGAGGTTCTGCAGAGGGTGTTTCCTATGCGATCATTTTCTGCAACCTTCTGGTTCCACTTATCGAAAAAGTAACAAAACCGGTTGCTTTTGGAAAAGGAGGCAAGAAATAATGGGTAAGATTATCAGAAACACATTGATCCTTACGATCATTACAGTAGTTGCCGGACTTGGACTTGGACTGGTTTACGAGGTTACGAAGGATCCTATCGCAAAAACCGAAGAGCAGGCCAAAAAAGAGGCATGGCAGGCTGTATTCAGCGATGTAAGCCTTGAGGATTTCAAGGCTGTAGATGTAGATGAGGAAGCAGCAGAGAAGACCGTGGCCGAGGTTGGTGCAAAGGCTACTGTAGATGAGGTCTGTGAGGCTGCTGATGAAGGATATGTGGTAACTGTAACGGATAAAGAGGGATATGGTGGTGATATCCAGATCACGGTTGGTGTCACAAAAGACGGCACAGTCAACGGCGTGTCCATTCTTTCCATCAGTGAGACTGCCGGACTTGGAATGCGTGCTACAGAAGCCAGCTTCCAGGAACAGTATGTTGGAAAGACTACAGATAAATTCTATGTTTCCAAGGATGGCGGCGAGGGCGAGCCTATTGATGCCATCAGCGGTGCAACTATTACATCCAGAGCTTTTACCGGTGCAGTTAATACAGCTATCGGCTATTGCAAAAACGCATTTTAGGAGGGTAGTTGAATATGAATAATTGTGGTGAAAGATTAAAAAATGGTATTATAACTGAAAATCCGATTTTTGTCTTGATGCTGGGAATGTGCCCGACACTTGCGGTAACAACCTCTGCAATCAATGGTATCGGTATGGGACTTTCCACAACAGTCGTCCTGGTCATGTCCAACATGCTGATCTCCATGCTGCGTAAGGTGATTCCGGATTCTGTCAGAATGCCGGCCTTTATCGTTGTTGTTGCATCATTTGTAACTATCGTACAGTTCCTGATGCAGGGCTTTACCCCGTCGCTGTATGATTCACTGGGAATTTACATTCCCCTGATTGTTGTTAACTGTATCATTCTGGGACGTGCCGAGAGCTATGCCTCCAAGAATCCGGTTCTTCCATCTATTTTTGACGGACTTGGAATGGGACTTGGCTTTACCGTCGGTCTGGTTGCGATTGGTCTTGTAAGAGAGATCCTTGGTTCCGGAAAAGCTTTCGGGGCACAGATCATTCCAGTTGCGGATGCAGCTACCGGTGCTGCTGGTTATACCCCGATCACTATCTTTATCCTTGCACCTGGAGCATTCCTGGTTCTTGCAGGACTTGCAGCGATTCAGAATAAGGTAAAGATCAATATGGCAAAGAAGGGCAAGGATGTTTCGAAGATCCAGTCTGGCTGCGGCTCCAACTGTGCGACCTGCGGTGGATGTCCTTCTGATAAAGCATAAAAAGGGGGAGTAGAAGATGGCAAGTTTGATATTAATTGCAATTGGATCTGCGCTTTGCAGCAATGTTGTATTAAGCCAGTTCCTTGGAATCTGTTCTTTCCTGGGTGTATCCAAGAAAACAGAAACCGCAGCCGGTATGGGTGGGGCAGTCGTATTTGTTATTACGATCGCTTCCTTTGTTGCCGGACTGTTATATAAATTTATCCTGGTACCAACACATTTTGAATACCTGAAGACGATCGTTTTTATTCTTGTTATTGCTGCACTGGTACAGATCGTAGAAATGTTCCTGAAGAAATTTGTACCGTCTCTTTACAAGGCACTTGGTGTATACCTTCCGCTGATCACAACAAACTGTGCGGTTCTTGGTGTGGCGCTTAACAATGTTCAGTACGAGTACAACATTCTTGAAAGTGTTGTTAACGGATTTGCCACTGGTGTAGGTTATCTGATCGCTATCGTATTACTTGCGGGAATCCGTGAAAAAATGGAATACAATGATGTTCCGGAAGCTTTTCAGGGCATGCCGATCGTTCTGCTTACAGCAGCACTGATGGCTATTGCATTCATGGGATTCTCCGGAATCGTATAGGAGGAAGAAGAGGATGAGTATAACAGGAATTATCATGGCTGCAGTCATTGTCGGCGGTACCGGTTTATTCATTGGTATCTTCCTTGGGCTTGCAGATAAGAAATTAACCGTAAAGGTAGATGAAAAGGAAGAAGCCATTCTTGGTGTCCTTCCAGGAAATAACTGCGGTGGCTGTGGATATCCGGGATGCTCCGGACTTGCAGCTGCCATCGCGAAGGGCGAGGCTCCTGTAGACCAGTGTCCGGTCGGCGGTGCTCCGGTTGCATCCAAGATTGGTGCGATTATGGGACAGGAAGTAAAGGAAACCGTGCGTCAGGTTGCCTTTGTAAAATGTGCGGGAACCTGTGACAAAACAACTGTGAAATATGAGTACACAGGTGTGGAAGACTGTGAGATGATGGCATTCATTCCTGGCAGCGGAGCAAAGAGCTGTACGTTTGGATGTATGGGATTTGGAAGCTGTGTGAAGGCATGTCCATTTGATGCCATCCATGTGATCAATGGTATTGCAGTAGTAGATCAGGAAGCATGTAAGGCCTGCGGTAAATGTGTTGCCAAATGTCCTCGTCACCTGATCGAGCTGATACCATATGACAAACAGATTCATGTAGCCTGCGGTTCTCACGCAAAAGGCAAAGCTGTTACAACTGCCTGTGAGCTTGGTTGTATTGGATGTAAAAAATGTGAGAAGAATTGTCCGTCAGAGGCTATTACAGTTACTGATTTCTGTGCACACATTGATTATGACAAGTGTACAGGCTGCGGTAAATGCAAAGAAGTCTGCCCGAGACATGTAATTCTGTAAATAACAAATTAATGAAAGAGAACTGTTATAACAGAAATTTTTCTGTAAAATGGCAGTTCTTTTTTTATGAGACAAATTAGGGAATTGTTGCCTTCTACTGCTTGACAAAGAAATTATTGTTCAGTATAGTGGACGCATAATCAACAGGAAACAATTACTGGAGGTATTATAAAAAATGGAATTTTCAGAAAACTTTGTATGGGGAGCAGCGACCAGCTCTTATCAGATCGAAGGAACCGGAAAAGATTCTGGAAAGGGCATGAATATCTGGGATGTTTATACGAAAGAACCAGGACGGATCTATGAGGGACATACAGGAGACGTAGCCTGTGACCATTACCACAGATTTAAAGAAGATGTAGCACATATGAAAGAGATGGGGCTGAAGGGATACCGTTTTTCTATTGACTGGTCCCGGGTTCTGCCGGATGGTTTTGGAAAAGTGAACGAAAAAGGGATTGCGTTTTACGATGCCCTGATCAATGAGCTTCTTGATAACGGGATCGAGCCGTATATTACTTTATATCACTGGGAACTGCCATACGAAATTTATAAAAGAGGCGGATGGATGAATCCGGAGATCGTAGAGTGGTTTGGTGCCTATGCCCGTTTGGTGGCTGAGCGGTTCAGTGACAGGGTAAAATATTTCTTTACTTTAAATGAACCGCAGTGTTTCGTTGGACTGGGATTTCTCCAGGGATGCCATGCGCCTGGTGTACATGCGCCGCTTCGGGACACTTTTGAGATGGCACATAATGCTCTGAAAGCTCATGGAAGAGCTGTACAGATGCTTCGTACCTACGGGAAACAGAAAGTTGAGATCGGCTATGCACCTACCAGTAGCATGTGTTATCCTGAGACAGAGAAGCCGGAAGATATCGAGGCGGCAAGAAAAGCACTTTTTGCAATGCCGGAAGATATTTTTAACTGGACATGGAATGTGGCCTGGTGGTCAGATCCGGTGATCCTTGGAAAATATCCGGAAGAAGGGCTGAAACGTTTTGAGGCATTTTTGCCTGAGATCACAGATGAAGATATGAAGCTGATCTCACAGCCTATAGATTTTTACGGACAGAATATTTATAACGGACGTTGCATCCGAATGGGCAGAGACGGAAAACCGGAAGAAGTGAAGCGGCCTGCAGGTTTTCCGAAGACTGCGACCAACTGGCCGGTAACACCGGAAGCACTTTACTGGGGACCGAAATTCCTTTATGAAAGATATCAGAAACCAATCTATATCACAGAGAACGGAATGGCCTGCCATGATACCGTTTCTTTAGATGGAAAAGTCCACGATCCTAACAGGATCGATTTTCTGGCAAGATATCTTACAAACCTGAAACGCGCAGCTGGTGAGATCGATGTCCGCGGATACTTCCAGTGGTCTCTGATGGATAATTTTGAGTGGGACAAAGGATATGCAGAGCGTTTCGGAATCATTTATGTTGATTTTGAGACCCAGGAGAGGATCTGGAAAGATTCTGCGTACTGGTATAGAGATCTTATCAGAAAAAATGGTGAAATTCTGTAAGCTGCTGTATTGAAACTGGCGGTTTTTCAGATATTTTCCGGAAAATTGCAGTTTCCAGTTGAAAATATTTGACCAGTGAATTTCCAGGGGCTATAATAAGATATAAATATTCAGTACACTTCAAGGAGAACAATTCATGAGCAAGATTATTTTAACTGGCGACCGTCCGACGGGACGCCTTCATGTAGGTCATTATGTTGGATCACTGGCAGAGCGTGTGAAACTGCAGAATTCCGGCTTATATGACGAGATTTATATTATGATCGCAGATGCACAGGCACTTACCGATAATGCAGAACATCCGGAGAAAGTACGTCAGAACATTCTTCAGGTTGCACTGGATTATCTGGCATGCGGACTTGATCCGGAGAAATCCAATATTTTTATCCAGTCCATGGTGCCGGAGCTTACAGAGCTTACTTTCTATTATATGAACCTGGTAACAGTGGCACGTGTGCAGCGTAACCCTACTGTTAAATCTGAGATCAAGCAGCGTAATTTCGAGGCCAGCATCCCGGTCGGCTTTTTCTGCTATCCGATCAGCCAGGCAGCAGATATCACAGCTTTCCGTGCAACACATGTACCGGTAGGTGAGGATCAGCTTCCGATGCTTGAGCAGTGTAAAGAGATCGTTCATAAATTTAACACGGTATATGGTGAGACTCTGACAGAGCCGGAGATCGTTCTTTCCTCTAACAAGGCATGCTTACGTCTTCCAGGAATCGATGGAAAGGCTAAAATGAGCAAGTCTCTTGGAAACTGCATCTATCTTTCTGATGAGGAAGATGTAGTTAAGAAGAAGATCATGTCCATGTTTACAGATCCGAACCATCTTCGTGTGCAGGATCCGGGCCGTGTGGAGGGAAACCCGGTATTTATCTATCTGGATGCATTCAGCCGTCCGGAGCATTTCGCAGAGTTCCTTCCTGAGTATCAGAATCTGGACGAGCTTAAAGCTCATTACCAGAGAGGCGGTCTTGGCGACGTGAAGGTTAAGAAATTCCTGAACAATGTAATGCAGGCAGAACTCGGACCGATCCGTGAGAGAAGAAAAATGTGGGAACAGCGTACTGCCGATGTATTTGACATCTTGAAAGCAGGTACAGAAGTAGCAAGAGAGAAGGCAGCAGCAACTCTTCACGATGTACGTTCTTCCATGAGGATCAACTACTTCGAGGATCAGGATTTCCTGAATCAGTAATATGCAGAATAATCATCAGCCCGGGATATGTGTATTCCGGGTTGATTTTTTTTTCAAATTGTGTTAGTATTTCATCCATATGGGAAACAGATGTTCAGCTATTGCTGCTCAGAGGTAACACACTGTTCCCGGGAAGGAGCAGTTGATTTTGATTTCTTTTGTAAAAGGTAAAGTAGCAGATATCGACGAGAACAGGCTTGTGGTGGAAAATGGCGGCCTTGGCTATGAGATTTATATGACAGGCCAGGATCTGGGGAAAGCCCGCGTTGGTGAAGAGAAGAAGATAAATACATTTCTGTATGTAAGAGAGGACATTCTCCAGCTATATGGATTTTTTTCCAAAGATGATCTTGGGATGTTTAAGCTTCTTCTTGGGGTGAATGGTGTAGGACCCAAAGGTGCGCTTGGCATTCTTTCCGGGATCAGTGCAGATGAGCTACGTTTTGCAGTGCTTTCCGATGATGTGAAGACTATTTCGAAAGCACCGGGGATCGGTAAGAAAACAGCGCAGAAGATGATTCTGGAGCTGAAAGATAAACTGAAGCTGGAAGATGCCTTTGAGATGAAGCTTGCTCATCAGCAGGAGGAGGCAATGGAAGGTGCAGCGGATCTTCGGGACAGCCGTCAGGAAGCAGTGGAAGCACTGGTTGCCCTTGGATACAGTTCGGCAGATTCTCTTCGTGCAATACGGAAAGTTCCGGAGGATGTTCCGGCAGACGATGTGGAGGCGATCCTTCGCGCTGCACTGAAGAATTTTTGATATTTAGTAGAACGGAGCATAACAGATGGAGAACAGGATCATTACAACAGACGTTACAGAAGAGGATTTTTCCCTGGAGGGGAATTTAAGACCTCAGAGTCTGGATGAGTATATTGGTCAGCAGAAAACCAAGGATACCCTGAAAATCTATATTGAAGCAGCGAAACAGAGACACGATTCTCTGGATCATGTGCTTTTTTACGGCCCGCCAGGCCTTGGAAAAACGACACTTTCTGCCATCATTGCCAATGAGATGGGCACACATATGAAAGTTACATCCGGCCCGGCGATTGAGAAGCCAGGAGAGATGGCTGCGATCCTGAACAATCTTCAGGAGGGAGATGTGCTGTTTGTGGATGAGATCCATAGGCTGAACCGCCAGGTAGAAGAGGTGCTTTATCCGGCAATGGAGGACTTTGCCATTGATATTATGATCGGTAAGGGCGCGTCTGCACGTTCGATCCGTCTGGATCTTCCGAAGTTTACCCTTGTAGGAGCAACCACAAGGGCAGGTCTTCTCTCAGCACCGCTCCGTGACCGTTTTGGCGTTACCCAGCGTCTGGAATTCTATGATAAGAAGGAACTGACGACGATCATCCTGCGTTCTGCACAGGTTTTGGGCGTGGACATTGAGCCGAAAGGTGCAGCGGAGATTGCCAAACGTTCCAGAGGAACGCCGCGACTGGCTAACCGTCTTCTGAAACGTGTGAGAGATTTTGCCCAGGTGAAATATGACGGTGTGATCACCTATGATGTGGCCTGTTTTGCACTGGATCTTCTCGAGGTAGACCAGTATGGACTGGATAAGACGGATCGACGTATTTTACAGACCCTGATCCTGAATTTTCAGGGCGGTCCGGTAGGCCTTGAGACGCTTGCAGCCTCTATTGGAGAGGATTCCGGAACACTGGAAGATGTGTATGAACCGTACCTTTTACAGAATGGTTTTCTGAACAGAACTCCCCGTGGAAGGATGGCTTCTATGCTGGCGTACACCCATCTTGGATACCCTCGTCCCGATATATCGACAAAATAATAGAAAAACTTCTATACATTTTTGCTGGAATCAGTTATAATAAAAGAAATTGCGGGTTGTGAGGCCGGCAATATAGAGGAATGTTATTGAGAAAATAACCAGTAACAGATAAATC
>CAVBVT010000098.1:0-10678 GCA_963598855.1 Eggerthellaceae bacterium | reverse complement strand
GGGCTTAATAATATTATTTTCAAATACATATTATTTTTAGAAAAGGCTTTGAAATCAAGAATTTCTTATTTAGTTGCAGAAAAATATGGTGTATATACCAATCCTTCAGATTTACGTTGTTCAGAAGAAAATGACTATTTATATAAAAAGAATTACAGTACATCAAGTGGAAAGCGAACAAATGTATTACGGAGTTTGAAAGAGCGAATTTCCAAAGACACTAAAAGCCCTATTATGCAACATTATTTAAACGACAAAAACCATGTCCCGCCTTGGATATTAACCACCAGTATTCCTTACGGCCTAACAATAGAATGGTATAATATTTTAATCTCTGATGATAAACAGAATATATGCGACTCTTTTATTACGCCAGGACTTTTATCTTCTGAACAATCAAAAGAATTTGTAAGAAAGGCATTTGAACTTACAAAAGAATATAGGAATAAAATCGCTCATGGTAATAGAACTTTTAGCATGATTTCTTTGCCTCAGCTTCCCAAAGTGCAGACTTTAGCTCTAACTTTTAATGCCATTTCAGAAGAAGAGTACAATAATAGAATGGGGCAAAATGATACTTTTGCTGTATTACTTGCCCTTATAATTATGCTATCAGATAAATATCTGGTTAGTAACTTGCGTTCAGAATTATCCAATACGCTTTCGCCTTACGCTAATGTTCTTTTTAACAACCAGAATATATTAGATGTTTTCGGATTTCCAAGCGATTTATTTCAACGTTTAGATAAACTAATCACTCAAAAATTTGATTAATAAAAAACCGCCCTTGTGCTACCAACACAAGAACGGCCATGAGGGTTTTTACACCCCTCTCCATATTGCAAGGCTCGCTACCAACGAACCTTGCGCCCGTAATCAATACGGGCACTCATTTCAAAACTACTGCTCCGAAGAATACAGTAGTCTGCTCACATAATATTGTATCATCTTCGGAGCGGCTGCACAATCAGAACGTTTGTGTGGTCGTTATTTTTGTACCCATTTTTACATATTTTAAACCGAGGTGATATTATGGAACTTTTAAATGTATGTATCTACCTGCGTAAGTCCCGTGCCGATCGGGAGGCTGAAGCCAGGGGTGAGGGTGAAACTCTTGCCCGCCATGAACGGATCCTGCTGGATCTGGCCAAACAGCGTGGTTACAATGTAGGAGCAATCTATAAAGAGATTGTATCTGGTGAGACCATTTCCGCACGTCCTGTTATGCAGCAAGTTCTCCGCGAAGTGGAATCTGGCATGTGGGATGGTGTACTTGTTGTCGAGGTGGAGCGTCTGGCCAGAGGTGACACTATAGACCAGGGTGTTGTTTCCAGGGCTTTCCAGTATTCCGATACTATGATCATTACTCCTTCAAAGACTTATGATCCGAACAACGAGTTCGATGAAGAATATTTTGAGTTCGGCCTGTTCATGAGCCGCCGTGAGTATAAAACTATCAAACGCCGCCTGAATGCCGGCAGGATCTCTTCTGTGAAGGAAGGAAAATATTGTGGCAACAAGCCGCCTTATGGATATAAGCGTGTCAAACTGCCTCGTGAAAAAGGATGGACTCTTGAACCAGTGCCTGAACAGGCAGAAGTTGTTAAAATGATCTTTTCCTGGTATGCCGGATATGGATGTGAGCAAATAGGCATGGCTAAGATTGTCCGGAAGCTGAACGATACTGGTGTTGCAACTATGTACGGAAAGCCCTGGACTGTTCCAAGCTTATCAAAGATGTTAAGCAACCCCGTGTACATTGGTATGGTTCGATGGAACGCCCGGAAAACCGTTAAATCTGTTAAAGATGGGGTGGTCACTCGTTCCCGTCCGCTCGCAAAGGAATATCTGTTGTGTCCCGGTCGGCATCCTGCAATAATATCTGAAGAACTGTATAATACTGCGCAGCACATCAGAGAGAAAAACCCTCCCCGTCCGGTTGGTGTGCGTAACACAGTAAAAAATCCTCTGGCTGGAGTCGTATACTGCAGTAAATGTGGCCGTGCCATGGTGCGGCGGCCTTACCAGAAACGCGGACAGGAAGACACTTTATTATGCCCTTATACTTCCTGTTCTACTGTCAGCAGTAAACTATCCCTTGTAGAAAGTTCTCTACTAGACGGGCTTCGTGAACTTGTTGATGGTTATAGGCTTAACGGAGATGTGTCCGAATCGGACACCAGCGATATGATTTCTTCAAAAGAGATTCTTATTGCAGAAAAGCAAACGGAAATAAAGAAATTAAACGATCAGAAGATAAAGCAGTATGATCTTCTTGAGCAGGGTGTATATAGTACAGAAATATTCCTGGAACGTTCCAAGGCAACTGCTGCTGCCCTGGAAGCTTGCTCTGCTACAATCGAACAGCTCCGGGAAGAGCTTGAACGTGATCGTCTACTTCTTGAACAACGCTCTTCCTTCATTCCCCGCTGTGAAGATCTTCTTGAACATTACCGGGAGCTTGATATTCCCACCAGAAACAGGATCCTGAGAGAACTGATTGATAAGGTTCTGTATACGAAAGATACTAAAAATGCCTTCCGGGAAGGGGATAGAATCACATTTCAGCTTGATATCTTCCCGAAAATCCAGGAAAATACATAATGATAACATCCATGTGCCAGTTCTTCTGTTCCTACATCATTGAGAACTGCCGCACCCATCCGGTTCGGAGCCGTAAAACGCTGTGAGAGATAGCGCATGGATGCTCCAATTTCACCGTCGGGACCACCGTACTGGCTCATGATGAACTGAGCCAGCTTTGCATTGGGCGTTTTGATATTTACAGGATACTGGAGTCTTTTTTCATAATTCCACATAACTTATCTGCATCCTCCTTCCTGTTCCCATGGAAACGGTTGTTCCATCCACTGCCAGGATTTCAGGCAGCTGCCGATGGCAGTATCAACGGTCAGCGGCCCGTAGAGTTCTGCATATTTTTTCAGAAGCTCATTCCTTCTGGCACTGAGTTCGCCAAAATATTCCAGTGCCCGTTTTTCCCTCGGATGAGTGTCCAGGAAAAGAAGAAGATCATTAATGGCAAAGCTTACCTGGTTGATGGACTGCATAAGTTCTTTTTTTGAAGTACAATTTCCATTTCCACCCATCATCTGTGTCCTCCTCTCCTGCCGCAGAACGGCTTGCAAAGTTCCGGAAAGATCGTTCCGACCTGAAGAGCTTTCTGAAGTTCAAAAGTAGGTGCAAACTCCTGACATGGCACATAAGCCATTGCCGGAACCAGATGTTTCAGATGGGAATACATTTCCTCGGACGACCCGCTTCCCGGCATTTTGCAGCCGCAGCTTTCTTTCTGCTCTTTCTGATTGTTTATGCAGCTGCTGTTCTGCCTGCTGCAGTTTGGCATATCTGAAGATGAACGATCATTGCGGGGAGAAGGTGCACTATTCATTCCGCAGGTATAATTATACGGCCTACACCCCGAACGATTCATCTGAAATCGATCCATAAGCGAATTCCTTTCATTCATGATCACGGTATATTTTATGATATTTTTTCCAACATGTGAAAACTCCCTCGTCTTTCCTTCATAAATCTCTATGTTTCTATCATTTTTTTCTATAAATAGAAGAAAATATTACTGTTTAAAAATCCTAGTTACAGTGCTATAATATCCTTGCCTATTTTTGCACTGATAGGCACTTTCACTTATGATTGTAGCCCTGACCGGCTATTGAAGGAGGAAATTATGCAGGTAATTATTGTAGGCTGCGGCAAAGTTGGCAGAAACCTTGCAGAGCAACTTCAGGCAGAGGATATTGATATTACTCTGGTTGACATCGTCGCCGATAAGATCAATGACCTCTGTGAAAATATCGACGCTATGGGAATCGTCGGTAATGGTGCCAGCATCAATACTTTAATGGAGGCAGGCGTTGATACTGCAGATATCCTGATCGCAGTAACTGCATCTGACGAACTAAATCTTCTCTGCTGCCTGATCGCACAGAAGGCCAACCACTGTCAGACCATCGCCCGTGTCCGCAACCCAATTTATGGAAAAGAAATCGGCTTCATCAAAGAACGTCTTGGCGTTACCATGATCATTAACCCGGAGCTTGCCGCTGCACAGGAAATCTCACGGCTTCTCCGTTTTCCATCAGCGATCAAGATCGACACCTTTGCACGCGGCCGTGTAGAACTTCTTAAATTCAAGGTTCTTCCGGAATTTAAACTGGACGGAATGAGTGTATCCCAGATTTCCGATACCTTCCGTAGCGATATCCTTGTCTGCGCTATCGAAAGTCCGGACAGAGTATCCATTCCTGGCGGTGACCACATCATCCACGACGGAGATATGGTTTCCATCCTTGCTTCTCCGCTGAACGCAGCAGTCTTTTTCCGCAAGATCGGACTTAAGACCAACCAGGTAAAAAACTGCATCATCGTAGGCGGCGGAACTATTTCCTATTATCTTGCGCACGCACTTCTTGATATGAAAATCGGTGTCAAGATCATCGAACAGAACAAAGAACGCTGTGAACATTTAAGCGAACTGCTTCCGGATGCAACCATCATCAATGGTGACGGAACGGACCGTTCTCTTCTTCTGGAAGAAGGACTTACGGAATCCGAATCCTTTGTCACCCTGACCAATCTGGATGAGGAGAATGTTTTCCTTGCCCTCTTTGCAAAAAGCATCTCCGATGCCAAGCTGGTTGCCAAAGTCAACCGTCTGGAATTCGATGATGTCATTGATACTCTTGATATCGGAAGCGTTATTTATCCAAAGAACATTACAGCAGACTATATCCTGCAGTATGTCCGTGCCACACAGAACAGTATCGGAAGTAATGTGGAAACTCTTTATCACATTCTGGATGGCAATGCCGAAGCTCTGGAATTCGCTATCCGCGAGGAATCCCGGGTAACAGATATTCCACTGGCAGAGCTGAATCTGCGCAAAAATCTTCTGGTCGGCTGCCTTAACCGCAACGGCCGCATCCGCATCCCGCGCGGCCAGGATACCATTCAGGTAGGTGACACTGTTATCATTGTCACCACGCATAAAGGCCTCCGTGACATCACAGATATTCTTGCGTAGAAGAGGTACCAAAAGATGAATTATTCGATTATTGTTTATATCCTTGGATGGATCATGAACGTAGAAGCCGTATGTATGCTGGTTCCGGGGATCACAGCTCTGATCTACCGGGAAAAAGCCGGCTTTGCTTTTCTGATCACGATCCTTGCCTGCCTGGCTGTCGGTATTCCGCTGGTCAGCCGCAAGCCCGCCAAGAAAGCTTTTTATGCACGTGAAGGCCTTGTGACAACAGCTCTTAGCTGGATCGTCCTCAGTATTGTAGGAGCTGTGCCTTTTGGGCTCAGCAGAGCGATTCCAAACCCTGTTGATGCTTTTTTTGAGATCGTTTCCGGATTTACTACGACCGGATCCAGTATTCTCTCCGATCCTACCCAGATGCCTTACAGTATCAATATCTGGAGATGTTTTTCCCACTGGATCGGCGGTATGGGTGTTCTGGTATTTATCCTGACACTACTGCCCCTTGCAGGCGGTTATCACATGAACCTTATGAAAGCAGAGAGCCCCGGCCCTTCTGTAGGCAAACTCCTGCCGAAAGTCCAGGCAACTGCCAAGATCCTTTATAAGATCTACATTGTACTGACCATCGTTCTGATCGTTTTTCTGCTTCTTGGCGGAATGCCTCTTTACGACAGTCTCTGCACTGCATTCGGAACAGCGGGTACTGGCGGATTTGGTATTAAATCTGACAGCATGGGAAGCTACAGTTTATATATCCAGATCGTTATTACAGTTTTTATGATCCTGTTCGGCGTTAATTTCAATGTCTACTTTCTGCTTCTTACAAAAAAATTCTCGCAGGCATTGAAATCCGAGGAGGTTCGCTGCTACTTTATTGTTATCATTGCTTCCTCTCTGATGATCACCTTTAATGTGCGCCATCTGTTCAACAATGTATGGGAAGCCCTGCAACAGAGCTTTTTCCAGGTGGGTTCGATTATCACAACTACCGGTTATGCTACCACAGATTATAACCAATGGCCTGCGGTATCCAGGACGATCCTGGTGCTGCTCACATTCTGCGGAGCCTGCGCAGGCAGTACAGGCGGCGGAATCAAGATTTCCCGTCTTCTGCTCCTTGCAAAATCTGTTCGTAAAGAACTGCATCTTTACCTGCATCCCAATGCAGTAAAGAAGATCAAAATGGACGGCAAAGCTGTTTCCCACGAGGTTATGCGTGCCACAAATATCTATATGATCGTGTATCTGATGCTGATGGCTGTGTCTATTTTTATCATCAGTTTTGATGAATTCGACCTTGTGACAAACTTTACAGCAGTTGCCACTACTTTAAATAATGTAGGTCCTGGTCTTTCCCTGATTGGTCCTACGGGAAACTTTGGGATTTTTTCTCCTCTGTCCAAGCTGGTGCTTTCTTTTGATATGCTTGCCGGACGACTGGAGCTGTTTCCGATTTTGATTCTTTTCCTTCGGGAGACATGGAAGAAATTCTAACAGTAAAAACAGGAAAAACGGTTATTTGTATCATCCGTTTCTCCTGTTTTTGTATTTTTGCGTCATATTCTGCACGTTTTGCGTCACAAATCGCACTTTTTCACATTTTTTTCAAATGGTATTCACACTTTCTTCACATTTATACTGTATATTGTTAGCCATAGAAGGCGATGAGCTTTCTATAAATATTTTTCTTTTTCATACGCGCCGGTACGAAAGTACCGGCCTCCTTCCATTTATGGGGTATTTTTTTCGACTCCCTCGTAATCAAATTCCGGAATGAAGCTTTCTGAAGCAGTTTCTCCTTCCTGGATGAATCCGTTTTTTATTCCCATATCTACTGCAGCATCCAGAACTTTTTCGTATTCCCTTTTTGTTACTTTTCTGTTTAATTCTTTATATTTATCGAATATGCAGACTGGTGTGTACTGGTTCATGATACTGATGTAAATATCATCACCGTAAGTTTCATAAAGATATTTCAGTACTTTTCTGGAATTTCTTGTATGTCCCGGCAGGATCAGGTGACGGACTACGGTTCCTTTTTGGATATAGCCATCCTCGCCAAATTCACATGCACCAGTCTGGCGTACCATTTCCTGAATGGCCTTTTTCGCTGTTTCCGGATAATCGAAAGCATGAGAAAACTTTTGCGCAAGCTCTCCTTCCATATATTTCATATCAGGAAGATAGACGTCTACATAACCTTCCAGAATCCGCAGCGTCTCAATTTTTTCATAACCGCTGGAATTATATACTACCGGCAGATCCATTTCCTTTTCCCTGGCCATATCAAGGGCCTGTATGATCTGCGGTACATAATGTGCACCTGTTACAAGATTGATATTTGCAGCACCTTTTTCCTTCATCTCCAGAAAGATCTCGCTGAGACGTTCCACTGTTACCGGAAGTCCTCTGCTTCCAATGGCAATATCATGGTTCTGACAAAAACAGCAACGAAGCCCACACCCTGAGAAGAATACTGCACCGGAGCCCTTTTTCCCGGAAATACAGGGTTCCTCCCACATATGAAGAGCTGCTCTTGCAAGATAGATTGTACTGTCCACACCACAGAAGCCTGTTTTCCCGCTGTTTCTGTCTGCCTTACAGTTTCTTGGACAGAGGGTGCAGGCGGATAGACTGGGGGATGGTGTTTCTGTGGCTGTTATATTGATTAATTCTGTTATTTCTTTTGTTGTTCTATTGTTATTGTTATTTTTATTCAGTTTCAATTCAAAATCTCCTGGTTGATTATTGTGCAATATCAAGTAAATATTCTTAATCCTCATTCACAACATAGCTCTATATCAAATATAAGATTTGCTTTTTGTCGGGCAATTTTTATACACTTCCTAATACAAGCTCGCCATCATTGCTTATTGCATTTTTTAATTCAAGCGGATAAAATCATCCGAATTCGCTGCTTGCTCATAATTGCTTATATTTTTTCTATAGTTTATCATATTGCGCCCTATGTTCTCAAGCAATCAAAAACAATTACTCTATGCCCATTCCACATACGCTGCACAATTACAGTTCATTCTGTGAGCATCAGCACATTTCACACTGCGCACCCACTTTTCTTACATCCAGCTATTTCCTCAACAACGAGTTTCTCTCCATATTTACACTCCCTACCCATTATAGTACAATAACAGTATTCACGGAAATTACCGGAATTTCATGAAATCTTAAGATTTTCACCCCTTTCGTCTTAATTTGACGCTGCTATTCTAACATCATCAGGGAGGTACAAAAAAGTGGCTAATATACTTGTTTGCGATGACGACAAAGCCATCGTGGAAGCAATCGAAATCTATCTCACACAGGAAGGTTATCACATCCTGAAAGCCTACGACGGCCAGGAAGCGCTGGATATTCTGAACACTCAGACGATCGCTCTTCTTATCATAGACATCATGATGCCCCGGCTTGACGGCATCCGGGCAACTGTAAAGATCCGTGAGAGCAATCCGCTTCCGATCATCATCCTGTCTGCCAAATCCGAAGATACCGATAAAATTCTCGGACTTAATATTGGAGCAGACGACTACATCACAAAACCATTCAATCCTCTGGAACTCATCGCCAGAGTAAAGTCTCAGTTGCGCCGCTACACCCAGCTTGGTGCTGCAGCACCGGCCCCATCGGAGCATATTTACACAACTGGCGGACTCACAGTAAACGATGACAAGAAAGAGGTCCTGGTAGACGGCGAACCGGTACGCCTGACGCCGATTGAATACAACATTCTCCTTTTTCTCATGAAAAATCAGGGACATGTTTTTTCCACTACGCAGATCTATGAGAGTATCTGGAATGAAGATGCGCTGGCTGCGGACAACACAGTTGCCGTTCATGTCCGGCACATCCGCGAAAAGATCGAGATCAATCCCAGAGAACCACGCTATCTCAAAGTCGTCTGGGGCTTAGGCTACAAAATCGAAAAACTCAGCCGGTAAGTTCACCGGCACATGAAGTCTTCATACTTCAGAAAGGGGTATTATGAACACATCTAAACATACAGGACAAGGCAGTTCCTTTACAGGCATTTTCGCCCTTATTCTCGGGCTTTTCCTGCCTCTGGTCATGGTTTTCTCCGGCATACTGGTGATCCAGGCAGGAATCCATATGGGCTCCCTCAATGACCTGAAAACAAAAGATTATTTCCAATCTTCAACATTTTATGATGATTTTTATTCAAAAACTTCCGATATTTTATACGGTATCTCTGCACAGGAAATTCTGAACACAACAGATGAAAATGCCTGCATCGACCTCGGTGAACTTTATAACGGAGATACACTCACCTTTAAAAACACCTCCGGTCTCGCCTATTCTTTCAAAGATCTCAAGGAATGGAGCTTACAGGATATTCATTCCAATGATGACTGGATCGTTCTGAGTCTTACCACACCGGAAAAAGAGACCAAATATATGTACTACTCAGATTTTGTAAAAGCTCTGAATAATGGCTCTCTGCAGTTAAATGCCGATTCTGGTGCTCTGAAAGCTGAGGAAATCTCCCAGGACGAATGGACAGAGCGGATTCTCTCCTCTCTGAAATCAGAGTATGCAGATTACGGAATTGCATCGCAGGAGCCTCTGAAAAATATCACAGACGAAAATGGAAATATGGTCTACACAGATGTTGCAAATGCACTCACTCCTATTCTTGAGATCCACTGTGCTCCAGAAGGCTATGACAGTCTCCTTGACTATATGAACTCAACTTCATCCAAAACGCGGAATTTCAAAGGAACCCTTACCGATGCTTTTGAACAGCTGAATAATGCACGGGAACTTTTTTCCAACTGGGTCTCTTCTTCCCAGACACTGGATACGTACAGCATCGATAAATCCAATATCCGCTTTGCCTATACCAATAACGAAACGAAAGAAATTTACACCAATACAGGCGCAGCATATACTTCTGATCTGACCGGCATTTCCGGTTTCTCCAACAAGAAACCTTATGTGCAGCTCAATGTCAATGACACTGCTGCAAACGAGAACGATGCACAGAGTGGACTTACAAATCTGGATTTTTCTAATAATGCAGGTCATTCTGTTGCCGAGTGGATCAGTCTCCTTAGAACCTCTACTTACGACGAAAACTGCAGTTTCCTGGCCTGGATCGACGATGCCAGTCTTCCTGTCCATGATTCCATGCGAGATGCACAGCAGAATTTTCAGCATTATCGGATTATTTTTATCCCGGCCGCTGTGATCTGTGTATTCAGCTTTCTGCTCCTTCTCATAGATTTCGTTTGGCTTACTGTCCATACCAGCAGAAAATGTTCTGCTGATGGCAATACGCAAAAACACCTGAACGCTTTTGACAGAATCTATACGGAAGTCGCAGCAAGCCTTGTATTTATCCCTGCACTTGGTGTATTTACTGTAGGATTGAATCTCCAATACAGCACTTATAACACAATCGTCTCCGTCATCATTACTGGAATAACTGTTTTCCTGATCTCCTGCCTGTTCTGGATCGGCTATTTAAGCCTGATCCGCCGCATCAAGGCACACACACTCTGGAAAAACAGTCTCTTTCGCAAATGCCTGAAACTTCTTGGCTCAGGTTTTCATAAAACAGGCGATCTGATCCAGTTTTTCTCCAGAAACACGATCAGCAGGATCCGCATGGTACTGGCT
>CAVBVT010000097.1:0-10785 GCA_963598855.1 Eggerthellaceae bacterium | reverse complement strand
AAGAAGTGGATCCAAAGCGGATCTCTGATCCTGTCCATTCTCATTGTTCTTTCTACCATGTTTATCAAGCAGCATTCCGTAATTGATGTATGTCTTGGAACAACACTGGCACTGTTCGGACACCTTCTCTTCTATCCGCAGAGAGTTGAAGAATATGAAGAGCAGCGTGCTTTGAGCCAGATGCAGAAGAAGAACCGGAAACAGAATCTGGAACAGAATTTATAATTCATCCCTAATAAAAACAGCTCCGAAGCTGGAATCTTCATTATCTGATGTGATTCCAGATCCGGAGCTGTTTTTATGATAATATAACTTCAGGCCCTGTCCGCAGCAGACAGAACCTGACTCATCTTTTTTTATATTCTCAGTTAGTTAAATCCATAAAACTTCTGGCAGATCTTATATGCTGCCACGAACATCTTTCTTCCGCCTCTTCCAGGGAGGTTGGATACTCTTCCGAAAAGGCTTCTTCTCAGTTTCCTGTAAAGTCCCATATTCTGGTCTTTAATGTAATCCTGAAGTTCCTGTTTCTTTTCCAGGCATTCCTCTGTGCCGGCTCTTACCAGCATAATGGAAGAAACCGTTGTGATAATATCAAGATAACTGAACATGTACATACGAAGTCTGCGGTTGCTCACATTGGCTTTCAGATATGCATCCACCATCAGCTTGTTTACACGGATCTGCTGATCGATCCTCTTGATCATGACCTTCTCATTAACAGACTGGTCATCTCTTCCGATAAAATATCTGTAGAAATTCACATCCAGATAATAAAGGTTCTTCACATATGGAAGCGGTTCAAAAGCAAACAGGTTATCTACATAGAACGTATGCTTCGGAAGCTCCATTCCACAGTCGTGGAGAAGTTTTGTTCTGTAGATCATGGAGTGCATCAGAAGGTACTGACCTTTTTTCATATGGCGCACTTCGTCCCATCCGAAAATCTGGTTCGTTGGGAAACAGTGTCTGTACTGCATGACTTTCTTGCGGGTCGCTCCCTGTTTCTCATAGACAAAATTGCTGATCAGAAGGTCTACCGTCTCAGCTCCGCGTGTCAGCTCATAAAGAGTCTTAAGGATCTCATAATATGCATCCTGATTTACCCAGTCATCACTGTCAACAACCTTGAAATAAAGACCTGTGGCATTACGGATTCCGGTATTTACCGCCTGTCCGTGTCCTCCGTTCTCCTGATGGATTGCCTTGACGATGGTCGGATATCTTGCTGCATAATCGTCTGCGATCTCAGCAGTGCGGTCACTGGAACCGTCATCTACGATGATGATCTCCACTTCCTCTCCTCCGATCAGCAGGGAATTGATACATTTTGACATATAAGCCTCTGAATTATAGCATGGAATTGCTACGCTCAAAAGTTTCATGAGTGTTCCTCCTTCATGTATTTCGTGTATGCGCTAAACGCAGATGGAATTGCATATTTTCTGTCGGATTCCTTCTTATCTACAAAAAGAAAATCCTGATGCCTGGCCTCTTCCAGGGATGCCACTGCAACACGGTAAGCACACATTCTCCATTCAATATGGGAAAAAATATGCCTGGCATCCGGCAATGGTTCGATACGGAGAGGTTCCAGGCCAATATTTTTTACCTGTGTGAGAGCTTCTTTTTGTGTCAGGTGGCCTTCCACATTCGGGATCTCGTAAAGTCCTGCCAGAAGTCCCTCCGGCGGCCGTCTGCGGATCGCAGTAGCTGCGCCGTCCTGTATTACAAGAACGGTCCTGTTCTCCACTTTTCTGGCTTTTTTTGGTGCTTTTACAGGGAGTTCTTCCACTGTCCCGTGTTTCCTTGCCAGACAGAAACCGCCAAGCGGGCATTCTTCACATTTCGCTTTTCCATTGGGCACGCAGACTACTGCACCGATCTCCATCATGGCCTGGTTGAAATCTCCCGGCCTGTCCTCTGGCATGATCTCTTTCAGCTGGTCTTCCACTGATTTCCGGACGGACTGCTTCATGATGTCCTCCCGGCTCTCTGTAAGCCTTGAATATACACGAAGAACATTGCCGTCCACTGCCGGAACTTTGTGTCCGTATGCAATGGAAGAAATAGCTCCTGCTGTGTATCTCCCTATTCCTTTTAACGAGAGAAGCGTCTCAAAATCTTCAGGTATCTTTCCATTATATTCTTCCATGACCTGGATGGCTGCTTTCTGCATATTGCGGACTCTGCTGTAATAGCCAAGCCCTTCCCAGAGTTTGACAATGCGCTCCTCTGGTGCTGCTGCAAGACCTTCCACATCCGGCAGTTCCTGGATAAAACGCCGGAAATATGGCTTCACAGCTTCTACCCTTGTCTGCTGGAGCATGATCTCCGATACCCAGGTATAGTAGGCATTGTTCTTATCACGCCATGGAAGGGTTCTTTTATTTTTATCGTACCATTCAAGAAGGGGCTGCGCAATATTTTCACACATGTATGCTGCCCTCCGTTTCTTCCAGTTTCACTGGTACAGGGTCGCAGATTTCCATGGAATCTTCTGTGATGGCGCAGTCATATGCCAGAATATGAACCCCTGCATCTGCTGCTTTCCTCAAAGTTTCACCAAATTCCGGATGTGTTTCCCAGTTTGGTTCAAAATATCTCACATCTTTCATCTGGATCACCAGGAGAAGATAAGCTTCATATCCATCTTTCGCTGCACGGATCAGTTCTTCCAGATGCTTGACCCCTCGGACTGTTGGTGCGTCTGGAAAGCGGACGATATTTTTTTCTTCAAGGGTGACGCCCTTCACCTCGATAAATGCCTTCCGTTCCGGCGACTCCACGTAGAGATCGAACCTGGAATTCCCGTAAGTCTTCTCCCTCTGTACAGTGACTTCCTCCGGAAAAAGATTTCCGGCTGCTGCCCATTCTTCTGCTGCCTTATTTGGGGCCTGGGAATCCATGTTGATCCAGCGGCCTGCTTTATTTACACAAATCAGATCGTATTTCGTCTTTCTGGCAGGATTATCACTTTTCTCCAGTATGACTTCTGCATCCGGAACAAGGAGTTCCCTGCATCTGCCAGTGTTCTTTACATGGACTGTCTCAAGTTTATCACCGATCCTAACATGGGCAATAAAACGGTTGGGACGATCTTTAAAAATACCTCTGACCGTATTTCTGTATTTCATATTATTTACCTCGCATTTTCTACTATAACATAAAATCCCCAAAAAGGCAGTTGCTTTTTCATCTTTTCTCTTATAAAATTATGTTGCTGTACACTTCGTGTACAACAACACGCTTCGCGATGCACAGAAATCATGTATCATGATTTCGAGCCTCTATTCCCGGGTTTTCTGTGACCTTCGCTCACAAAAAACACCTCGGGAATACTGACTGCGAACATTGCATCCACCGTACTATTAATATTTCTATATTTTGTGGAGGTTTTTTTATGGACAGCATCATTTTTGACGTTGACGGTACGCTCTGGGATTCCACGGGGATCGTGGCTGAGGCCTGGAGCGACTATCTTACAAATACGGAACATATGGACACAGACGTAAGCTCTGAAAGACTGATGGGGCTTTTCGGACAGCTCCTTCCGGACATTGCGAAGGCACTTTTCCCGGAATTTCCGGAAAAAGAACAGCTTCGTATCATTGACGGCTGCTGCCAGGCTGAGCACGAGGCTCTGCTTCGCAAATGCGCGCCGCTGTATCCGCAGCTTGAGGAAACACTGAAGACTCTTTCACAGCGTTTTCCACTTTTTATTGTCAGCAACTGCCAGGCAGGATATATCGAAGTATTTCTGAAGGCAACCGGCTTCGGACATTACTTCAAAGGCCATCTCTGCCCTGGTGATACAGGCATGGCCAAGGCCGAAAACATCATGAAGATCCGTGATGACTTTAACTTAAAAGATCCTGTATATGTGGGTGATACACTTGGGGATTTCAACGCCTGCCGCAAGGCGGATGTTCCTTTTATCTTCGCAGAATACGGTTTCGGAGAGGTAGAAGATCCTGACTACCGGATCTCTGCCCCGGCAGATCTTGTGGAGCTTTGCAGATAATCATGAAAAAAACAAAATCCATTGACCTTACTTCCGGTCCGATCCTCAAGACTCTTGCTGAGCTGGCCCTGCCGATCATGGCTTCTTCTCTTCTGGGAACAGCCTATAACATCACGGACATGGCCTGGATCGGTATTCTGGGTTCCAAAGCTGTTGCAGGTGTCGGGGTAGGCGGCATGTATGTCTGGCTTTCCCAGGGACTTGTAGCACTTCCCCGAATGGGCGGACAGGTAAATACTGCCCAGTCCTGCGGCCGGAAAGATTACGACGAAGCCCGTTCCTATGCAGCCAGTGCTCTGCAGATCACCATTTTCTTCGGGCTTCTTTTTGCGGCTGTCTGTCTTGTATTTCTTGATCCGCTGATCGGATTTTTCAATCTGACAGATGCCGAAGCTTATACAGCAGCCAGATCCTATATGCGGCTTACCTGCGGGCTGATCATTTTTTCCTTCCTGAATCTGACGCTGACCGGACTTTTTACAGCACAGGGTGACTCCAGATCTCCTCTTATGGCCAACCTTCTTGGCCTTGTGGGAAATATGATCCTGGACCCGCTTCTGATCCTTGGCGTAGGACCTTTTCCAAGGATGGAGACAGTTGGTGCTGCGGTTGCCACTGTAACTGCGCAGATCCTTGTTTTCACAGTTCTGGTATTCCGGATCTTCACTTCCAGGCTGGAGCCGAATATTCTCCGTGAAGTGCATCTTTTTTCACGTTATTCCGGAAAATATTATAAAAACATCTTCCGGATCGGTTTCCCAACTGCTGTACAAAGTATGATCTACTGCATGATCTCCATGGTGCTTACACGAATGGTTTCTGCTTTTGGTGCTGCTGCCATTGCCACCCAGCGCGTTGGCGGCCAGATCGAATCGGTCTCCTGGAATACTGCGGATGGTTTTGCTTCTGCCCTGAATGCTTTTACAGCTCAGAATTACGGTGCAAAGAAACATGACCGTATCCGTCATGGATACCGGATCTCCTTTGGAATTCTCGCTATATGGGGACTGATCATAACAGCTTCGTTTGTATTCCTTCCGAAGCCCATCGCAGGACTGTTTTTCCATGATAAGGAGTCCCTGGCAATTGCAGTGAATTACCTGGTCATCATTGGCTTCAGTGAAGCGTTTATGGCCATTGAGCTGATGACCATCGGTGCACTCTCAGGCCTTGGAATGACCAAACTCTGCAGTATCATCAGTATCGTGCTTACAGGCGCAAGGATCCCGCTGGCCATGATCCTCAGCCACGCAGGAATGGGACTTGACGGTATCTGGTGGGCACTTTCCCTTACTTCTATTGTGAAAGGTATTGTATTTACGCTGACGTTCCGGCATACCAGCCGTACTAAACTGCAGTAAACGTCAAAAAACGCTCTATCTATATTTCCTATACTTTATAATAATCATATAACTGTATGGAAATATAAACAGAGCGTTTTTCTTTATATCTCAGATATTATCTGCGGCATTTCGTTTTAAGCAGGAACAGAAATACTGCCAGTATCACAAACAGAACCACAACATAAACGATCTTGGCTGTGACAGATGTTGTGAAGGCATCGATTCCTGTTGCGATCCCGATAAGAAGCATACAGATTCCGGAAACTTTCTCCATTTTTTTCTCATCGTATTTCTTGGCTCTGGCCTGGGTGTTGCCGCCTTTCATGAACACAGAGCCATGTCCTGTGAGCAGCATAATGCCGATCACTGCTGCTGCAATGGCAAGTATGTAGCTGAATGTCTCATCCATCATAATCTTTTTCCTCCTGATAAATAACAGGAGCCCTCACCGGATTACCGGCTGGCTCCTGTCTGATTTGTTCTTATTATTAATAGAAACAGATGATCGGAACATCATACTGGATGATGTTGTAAAGCTCTTCTGCCTTGTCCGGCGGAAGATTGATACATCCGTGTGAACCGCCTGTGAGATATCTGTCTCCGCCAAAATATGGCTGCCAGTCTGCATCATGGAATCCGATTCCTCCGTTAAACGGCATCCAGTATGTTACCGGCTGTTCGTAGGAATAAGTTCCGTCAGCTTTCTTGGTACCGCGGAGTACATCCGGGCTCTTCTTATAGTACAGCGTGAAGATTCCAGGAGGAGTTTTCCTCTCAGGATCACTTGCAAGTCCTGATACAATGTCGGACTCAAAGATCACATTTCCGTCCTGATAATACCACATATACTGTTCTGTAAGGTCTACTTCTATATAAGTATTGCCAAAATCATTGACTCCGTAAGCATTGGCACGCATTGAGTATACCGGCTCTCTCGTTGTCTGGGTACCGGACTGGATCTCCTGGGTAAGCTGTGCAACCTCACCATCCTGGTCTATCTTCCAGCCGTATGCAGAACCGGATACTGATACGGTTCTTCCGCTTGTTGTCTGGAACTGTCTCTCAGTTCCAACTGTATCATGGCTTGCTGCAAGCTGAGCAACATAATCTACAATGTGCTGTTTAAACGACGCATCATCCTGGATCAGCTGACCCTTTTCATCAAACTGCAGCCAGTCCTTGATGGTGGTTCCATCCAGCGTTACTGTCTCATCGCCAAATGTATAGGTGATGCTTGCTTTCGCAAAGTTATTATAAGCATCCACAGTAGCCTGAAGATCTGCACTGTCACTGGTGATGTCTGCTGTGACATAGGCATCCGGGTTACTTGCAAGATCTACCTCATCCTCGTCACCGCTGATAGCCTCGCTGATCATCTGATAGGCTTCTTTCACCTTCAGTTCGCTTCCCTCTGTCTCCGGAACAATGGTAAACTCTGAATCATTGAAGCTTACGTAAGCATTCTCCGGTGCCACCTGGTTCTCTTTCTGTGCACAGTTCAGTGCCTTTACCTGTGTTTCCAGCTTCGTCTTGTCATACGCTGTCTGTTCCTGGGCTGTATAAGTTGTTTTCTCGAAAAAACCCTTCACCCATGTGTATGGCCTCTGCGCTTTCAGAAGCTTCAGGATCTCACCGCTTGATACGTACTTGTAATCAATATCTGATCCTTCAATGGTCTGCGCATCCTGATCTCTCGCTTTTATCTCAATGGAATAGCCTTCCATCTTAGCGGCGATCTCCTGCTCAACCTCGTAAGCTGTCTTATTCGAGCTGTCAATTCCGTTAATTGTTGTCCCTTCAAAAAAGTGATTGGTGTAATAATAAGACACCCCGGCATAAGCACAGCCGACTGCTACAAGAACCATGGCAGCGATCAGCCCCGTTACCTTAAGTCCTTTGTGCTTCTTCTTTTCCGGGAGAACGATGGGTTCAAATTCAGATTCATCGATGGGCACGTATGAGATCTTACGCGGCCTGGCTGACTTCGAAGGTCTTGCTGATCTCTGTCCGCCGCTTCTGCTTCTGTCGTTCTCAGTCTGGGTCTCACCTACTGTATCGCTGACGATCTGTGCCATGGCATCGTTGATCTTGTCTTCGATATCCTTCCTCTCCTCGTTATTCATATTTATATTCCACCTCTATGTTCATGTGTCCCAAAAATCGGACACTTCTTCATTGATACTTTCTGGTTCCGTTACCAGCTTTTTCATTATAACATACTTTTTGGAATTTGCATCTCATTTCACTGTTTTTTTATAACTTATTTTGCACCGTACAATTTCCGTGACATATCCTTCATAACATAAAAATACATCACCCAGAGAAGTACGGCTGCAAAGATCCAGGCTACAGGACTGGCAAGGCAGGTTCCGATGTAGCTGCTTTTTCCTGCTGCGATCGTGGCTGCGATTCCTCTTCCTGCAAGTTCTGCAACACCGGCCATCATCGGAAGCAGGCCGTAACCCATTCCCTGGATTCCGTTTCTCAGTACATTGACAAAATAAAGCGGAATGAAGAACAGTGCAACGCATTTCACATAAATATCAACCATAGGAAGTACTTCTGAGATATTATCTGAAATAAACAGATATGCGAAATATTTTCCTGCAAAGAACAGAAACGCTCCGACCACCACACTGTATGCACAGCCGATGAGATGGGACGCACGGAATCCCTGGCGCACTCGTTCCAGCTTGCCTGCTCCGATATTCTGCGCATTATAGGTTGCACTTGCTGTTCCCTGTGCCACGAATGCCTGGGTAAAAATCTGCTCGATCTTGCTTCCTGCTGTAAACGCTGCCACAGCATAAGATCCCAGCATATTTAAGGCAGACTGTACCATCATGGTTCCGATCGCTGTGATAGAATACTGAAGCCCCATCGGGATTCCCACACCGATCTGTTTTCCTGCAAGGCTTTTTCTGAAATACCAGTCTTCTTTTTTCATACGGAGTTCCGGAACGTATTTCCAGATATACAAAAGACAGAGGACACCAGATACTCCCTGTGAAATAACGGTAGCCCAGGCAGCTCCAGGAGCTCCCATCTTAAATACAACGATAAATACAAGATCCAGCACAATATTCAGCATTGCTGACAGGATCAGAAAATAAAGCGGCACTTTGCTGTTTCCAAGGGCACGTAAGATGCTGGCCAGGATATTATATAAGGCCTGGGCAAAAATCCCTCCGCAGATGATCATAACATAAGCATACGCATCTTTAAAGATATCATCCGGCGTATGCATAAATTTCAGAAGTGCGTGCATCCCTGTCATGCTGACAGCAGTCATCACTGCGGAGATCAACGCAGTCAGGATCAGCGCATTTCCCACTGTCTGACGCATTTCATCCATTTTTCCTGCACCGTATTTCTGTGCTGTCAGAACAGTGAATCCGGCTGTCAGTCCAAGCTGAAATCCGATGATCAGAAAAATAATGGTTCCTGTGGAACCAACCGCAGCCAGTGCCTTTGTTCCTACGAATTTACCTACTACTACAGCATCTACCATATTGTAGAACTGCTGGAACACATTTCCGATAAATACCGGAATGGTAAATCCCAGAAGCACTTTCACCGGTTTTCCCTGTGTCATGTCTGTTTTCATTTAATGTCTTTTCCCCCTGTTAAAAATACTCAAAACTTACCAATATTTATGTATCAGAGGGATTATAGTTGAAATGGGATTATTTTACAAGATGGTTTTTAAAAAAATTTTTCATATGTTCAAATAGAAACAATTCCCAAGAAAAAAGCCCTGCGGATCTATATTAACCCGCAAGGCTCTTCACCCAAAATGCTTATTTATTTCTCAACAAGAAGAGATTCTCCTGTCATTTCCTTCGGCTGCTCCATTCCCATAAGCTGGATCAGAGTCGGAACGATGTCTGCAAGGCATCCGTTCTCACGAAGTGTGTATTTCGGATCTGCGTTTACAAGGATAAACGGAACCGGGTTAGTTGTATGAGCTGTCCATGGCTCACCTGTCTCATAGTTTACAAGCTGCTCTGCGTTACCGTGGTCAGCGCAGATGAAGAGCTGTCCGTCAACCTCTTTGATCGCCTCTACAGCTTTTCCAACGCACTCGTCAACTGTCTCAACAGCTTTGATCGCAGCTGCTTCAACACCTGTGTGGCCAACCATATCCGGGTTTGCAAAATTGATGATGATCACATCATATTTGTCAGATTTGATCGCCTCAACAAGTTTCTCGCAAACTTCCGGTGCGCTCATCTCCGGCTGCATGTCGTATGTCGGAACCTTCGGGGATTTTACAAGGATTCTGTCCTCTCCCTTGTTCGGCTCCTCAACACCGCCGTTGAAGAAGAATGTTACATGTGCATATTTCTCTGTCTCAGCGATACGTGCCTGTGTCATATCATGAGCTGCAAGGTACTCGCCGAATGTATTGTGAAGAAGAACTTTGTGGAATGCTACCTGTTTGTTCTGGATAGTATCATCATACTCTGTGAAGCATACGAATGTAGTATCTAGTCTCTTGGCTCTCTCAAAGCCTTTGAAATCATCATCACAGAAAGCTCTTGTGATCTCTCTTGCACGGTCCGGACGGAAGTTGAAGAATACAACAGAATCCTTATCGGAAATTGTTGCAACCGGTTTGCCGTCTTTCTCGATAACTGTCGGAAGAACGAACTCATCTGTCTTGTCATCATCGTAGGAAGCCTGAACTGCTGCTGCAGCGTCTGTTCCTTTTACGCCTTCGCCCTGTGTAAGAGCCTTGTATGCAAGCTCTACACGATCCCAGCGGTTATCACGGTCCATTGCATAGTAACGTCCGGAGATCACACCGATCTCACCAACGCCGATCTCTTTCATCTTAGCTTCCAGCTGCTCTACGAATTCCTTACCAGATGCAGGCGGTGTGTCACGGCCATCCAGGAAGCAGTGTACGTAAACTTTCTTAAGTCCTTCTCTCTTAGCCATCTCAAGGAGTCCATAGAGATGTGTATTGTGGCTGTGTACACCACCATCAGAAAGAAGTCCCATAAAGTGAACAGCTGAATCGTTTTCTTTTGCATTCTTCATTGCTGCAAGAAGTGCTTCATTTTTGAAGAAATCACCATCGTTGATTTCTTTTGTGATTCTGGTAAGTTCCTGATATACGATACGGCCTGCACCCATATTCATATGACCTACCTCAGAGTTACCCATCTGTCCGTCCGGAAGACCTACTGCAAGTCCGCTGGCATTTCCCTTAACAAATGGATATTCTGCCATTAATTTATCCATAACAGGAGTTTTTGCTTCATAAATTGCATTTCCCTCATGTCTGTCGTTCAGTCCATAACCATCCAGGATCATTAATACGGTTGGTTTCTTACTCATAATGTTCTCCTTTTACTGTATAGTTTTTCTGCATGTAAACGCAGTATTTACTGGTATCATTTCCTATTATAT
>CAVBVT010000096.1:0-10873 GCA_963598855.1 Eggerthellaceae bacterium | reverse complement strand
CAGTTACATATATAATAGGAAGAAATAAATAGGCAAGAAGTCGGAAAAGTATGCTCAAACCCACCAATGGAGCACTTTTTCGGCTTCTTTAAGTGTTTTTTGTAAAAAATATTTTTTGTAAAGCAAAAACGCTTGACAGATATGCGGGAATCGTGTATGATAGCCAAGGTGATTACAGATGGAGAAATTTGTAGAGCAGACTTTTTTATTTGATTTTTATGGAGAGCTTCTGACAGAGAGGCAGCGGCAGGTGTACACCAGTGTTGTGTTTGAGGATTATTCCTTGAGCGAGGTTGCCGAGGAACTCGGTATCAGCAGACAGGGCGTACATGATATGATCAGACGGTGCAATCGGACGTTGGAAGAATACGAAGAGAAGCTCCATCTGGTCAAGAAATTCCTGAACATCCGTAGTCAGGTCATGGAGATCCATGAACTGGCAGGTAACTACCACGCCGAAGATATTGTGGCGATTTCCAAAGTGATATTAGAGGAGTTATGATCAATGGCATTTGAGAGTTTAACAGATAAACTGCAGAATGTATTCAAGAAACTGAAAGGCAAAGGCCGGCTTACAGAGGCCGATGTCAAGACAGCACTGAAGGAAGTTAAGATGGCACTTCTTGAGGCCGATGTTAACTTCAAGGTTGTTAAGCAGTTCACGAAATCCGTTCAGGAAAAGGCAATCGGACAGGATGTTATGAATGGCCTGAATCCGGGACAGATGGTTATCAAGATCGTTAATGACGAACTGGTAAACCTGATGGGAAGTGAGACAACAGAGCTTCCGATCAAACAGGGTATGGATATTACAGTTCTCATGATGGTCGGTCTCCAGGGTGCAGGTAAGACAACAACTGTTGCCAAGCTGGCAGGTAAACTGAAATCTAAGGGAAAGAGACCACTGCTTGTAGCCTGTGATGTTTACCGCCCCGCAGCGATCACTCAGCTGCAGGTAAACGGTGAGAAACAGGGCGTACCGGTCTTTTCTATGGGAGATAAGCAGAATCCCGTGGATATTGCGAAAGCAGCTATCGAGCATGCAAAGTCCAATCAGCAGAATGTTGTGCTGATTGATACCGCAGGTCGTCTTCATATTGATGAGGACATGATGCAGGAGCTTGAGAATATCAAGGCGAATGTAAATGTGGATGCGACGGTACTCGTTGTTGATGCTATGACAGGACAGGATGCGGTAAATGTAGCGCAGAACTTTTCTGACAAGGTTGGCATTGACGGTGTGATCCTGACCAAGATGGATGGTGATACACGAGGCGGAGCTGCACTTTCCATTAAAGCAGTAACAGGTAAACCGATTTTCTATGTTGGTATGGGAGAGAAGCTTTCCGATCTGGAACAGTTCTATCCGGAGCGTATGGCTTCCAGAATCCTTGGCATGGGTGATGTGATGAGTCTGATCGAGAAGGTGGAAGCATCTGTTGATCAGGAGCAGGCACAGGAGATGCAGAAGAAGCTGAAGAAAATGGACTTCGACTTCAACGATTATCTCACCAGCATGGAGCAGATGAACAAAATGGGCGGTATTTCCAGTATCTTGAATATGCTTCCTGGAATGGGCGGTAAGATGAAGGATATCGAGGGGATGATCGATGAGAAGGCCATGGACAGAACCAAGTCCATCATCCTTTCCATGACACCTCAGGAGAGAAGCAATCCGAACATTTTAAATATATCCCGCAAGAATCGTATTGCCAGAGGCGCGGGCGTGGATATTACAGAAGTGAATCGCCTTGTGAAGCAGTTTGAGCAGAGCAAGAAGATGATGAAACAGATGCCGGGCTTAACAGGCGGCAAGATGAATATGGGAAAAAGAGGCGGCTTTAAGCTTCCCTTTTAAATAAACAAATATAAATTTTCAGAAAGATAATTGGAGGAAAACAAAATGGCAGTAAAGATCAGATTAAGAAGAATGGGACAGAAGAAAGCACCTTTCTATAGAATCGTAGTAGCGGATTCTCGCTGCAAACGTGACGGAAGATGTATCGCAGAGATCGGAACATATGATCCGAACCTCGACCCAAGTGTATACAAGATCGACGAAGAGGCAGCTAAGAAATGGCTTGCAGCTGGTGCTCAGCCTACAGAAGTAGTTGCTAAGCTTCTTAAACTTGCCGGAATCGAGAAATAATACCTGGCAGATCAGATCTGCGGGGCCCGTAAGGGCAGAGCAAGGAGGTATGTAATGAAACAACTTGTAGAAGTAATTGCAAAATCTCTTGTTGAAAATCCGGATGAAGTAGTCGTTACTGAGACTGAGAAAGACGACGCCATCGTTGTTGAACTGAAAGTCGGACCGGCCGATATGGGCAAGGTCATCGGAAGACAGGGAAGAATTGCCAAGGCAATCCGTACCGTGGTAAAAGCGGCTTCTTCAAAAAGCAGCAAAAAAGTGATTGTAGATATTCTGCAATGAAAAAGAGAGACAGGAGCTGTGGATTCCATGGCTCCTGTTTTCACTCTGAAAGGGAGCGAAAATGGAAGACTTATTAAAGGTAGGAGTTATTACAACGACTCACGGTGTTCGTGGCGAAGTGAAGGTTTTTCCAACCACAGACGATGCAGAGCGTTTTCTTGATATCGAATATGTGCTTCTGGATACAGGAAAAGAACTTCGCAGACTGAATATCAAGAACGTGAAGTTCTATAAGAACCTTGCGATCCTGAAGTTTGAGGGCATTGATAATATCAATGATATTGAAATGTACAAAGGCCGTGATTTGTGGATCCCGCGAGAGGAAGCACAGGAGCTTGGCGAGGATGAGTATTATGTTGGCGATCTGATCGGGATGGATGTACTTCTGGAGAATGGGGAGAAATTCGGAGTACTTCGCGACGTGATGGAGACAGGTGCCAATGACGTATATGTGGTAGAACAGGTAAATGGAGAAGAGATTCTTCTTCCTGCCATCCACGAATGTATTCTTGACGTTAACGTGGAAGAGAATACCATGACTGTACATTTGATGAAAGGGCTTGTTTAAATGAATTATCATGTACTTACGCTTTTTCCGGAGATGATCGAGAACGGGATGAATACAAGTATCACCGGCAGGGCGATCGCTAAAGGACTTCTGACGCTGGAAGCTATCAATATCCGTGATTTTGCTTTTAACAAGCATCAGAAAGTAGACGATTATCCATATGGCGGCGGTGCAGGAATGCTGATGCAGGCAGAGCCAGTGTATCTTTCCTATGAGTCTATTGTGAACCGGATCGGAAAGAAGCCGCGTGTGATCTTTCTTACCCCACAGGGAAAAACTTTCAACCAGAATATGGCAAAGAAATTTGCGTTGGAAGAGGATCTTGTTTTTCTCTGCGGCCATTATGAGGGAATCGATGAGCGAGTGCTGGAAGAAATCGTGACAGATTATGTTTCCATCGGTGATTATGTACTTACAGGCGGAGAACTTCCTGCCATGGTTATGATGGATTCGATTTCCAGAATGGTACCAGGTGTTCTGAATAATCAGGAATCCGGAGAGACAGAATCTTTTTCCGGAAATCTTCTGGAATATCCGCAGTACAGCCGACCGGAGGAATGGCATGGGAAAAAAGTTCCGGAGGTGTTGCTTTCCGGACATCATGGCAACGTGGATAAGTGGCGGAGAGAGCAGTCCATCATCCGTACTGCCAAGTGGAGACCTGATCTGCTGCCTAAGGCTGACCTGACTAATAAAGAGTGGAATGAGATCCGCAGACTTCGTAAACAGTGGAAAGAGGAAGTGGAAAAATAATTATGAAAACATCAGATTTTTATTATGACCTGCCGCAGGAACTGATCGCTCAGGATCCGCTGGAGGACAGAAGTTCCTCCAGACTGATGCATCTGTCCCTGAAAGATGGAAGTATTGAGCATCGTCATTTTACAGATATACTGGATTACCTGCATAAAGGCGATTGCCTTGTAATCAATGATACCAAGGTTATCCCGGCACGTCTTTATGGCCATAAAGAGGAGACAGGAGCACTGATTGAGATCCTTCTTCTGAAACGCCGTGAGAATGATATCTGGGAGTGTCTTGTTAAGCCGGGCAAAAAAGCGCGTCCTGGTGCAAAGATCACATTTGGCGACGGAATCCTGAAAGGCGAGATCATTGATATTGTAGATGAAGGAAACCGTCTGATCCAGTTCCATTATGAAGGAATTTTTGAGGAAATCCTGGATCAGCTGGGTGAGATGCCGCTGCCGCCATATATTACCCATAAATTAAAAGATAAGAACCGTTATCAGACTGTATATGCAAAGAATGAAGGTTCCGCTGCTGCACCTACAGCAGGCCTGCATTTCACACCGGAGCTTCTTGAAAAAGTGAAGGAGATGGGGGTAAATATTGCCCGTGTAACTTTACATGTAGGTCTTGGGACGTTCCGTCCTGTAAAAGTAGATGATGTTGAAAAGCATCATATGCACTCTGAGTTTTATATTGTGGAGGAGGATCAGGCGAAACTGATCAATGATACAAAGAAAAATGGTGGAAGAGTAATTTCTGTAGGTACTACAAGCTGCCGTACACTGGAGTCTGCAACTGGCGAGGATGGGATTGTAAAGGACGGAAGCGGCTGGACAGAGATCTTTATCTATCCAGGATATAAATTTAAGGCAATCGACGGACTGATCACAAACTTCCACCTGCCGGAGTCTACACTGCTGATGCTGGTTTCCGCACTTGCAGGAAAAGAGCACATTATGGAGGCTTATGAGGAAGCGGTGAAGGAAAGATACCGTTTCTTCAGTTTTGGCGATGCCATGATGATCGAATAAAAAATATATATAAATCATAAAATTGCAAAAACCAGGAAAGTTTCGGATGTGAGCTTTCCTGGTTTCTTTTAGGTTTTGGTTTATAACTTTATAAGATTTTATAGTGTATTATTCTTCGCTGTTGTCGGTGAAATCAGAACCGTCGCTGTAATCTTCATCATCAGAAGCATCGTCTGAAGAATTATCTGAATTGGTATCATAATCAGATTCATCGCTGCTGTCCGAGGTATCTGTTTCATGTGAAAGATCAGAGCTGCTTGCAGAGTCACCAGAGCTGCTGTCTGAAGAGTCTGTTCCGTCCGAAACATCTGCGCTGGAAGTGGATCCATCTGAACTGCTGTCTGTACTGTTGGAAGAGGTGCTATCTGTGCTGTCAGAAGAATTACTGCTGGAACTGTCTGCACTTCCACTTGCTCCGGAAGAAGCAGAAGAGTCAGCTGCCGGAATTGCTGCGCTTCGTTCCTGGATCTTCGCTTTGATACGGGTAGCCTCATCATCGGTAGCAGGAGTTGGCTGATAGTTGTTATATCCATCAGCGGAGGAAATAGAGCAGGGGATGATATTTGTTACGTTATCTGCCTGCACCCCATCGGAAGTGATGGTGAATGTCTGCTGAAAGATCATGGTATCCATATCACTTGGGGAGCTGTTTCCGCCGAAGCAGAAGTTTCCGAGACTGTAGACGATATTTTTGCCCTTGTAAGTTTCGATTCCCTGAAGGACATGTGGATGGTGTCCGCATACCAGATCTGCACCTTCGTCAATAGCCAGACGGCCAAGAGTCATCTGGTTGGTATCTGGGACAGTTTCTGTCTCATTTCCCCAGTGGAAGATCACAATAACAAGTTCTGCACCGTCTTTTTTGACTTTTGCAATGTTGTCTTTCAGCTGCTGCTCCCGTCCAAGGTGATCATTCAGTTCATAGATTCCAACAAGACCAACTTTGATGCCTTTTATATCCATAACTGCTGTATCATCATATCCGAAATGAGTGATCCCTGCACTATCAAGAGTAGCTAAAGTATCAGTATAACTCTGGTCGCCGTAATCATGGCTGTGGTTATTGGCAGTATTTACAGCTTCTACAGAACCGCTGTTAAGGATCTGTGCATATTCAGCAGGAGCCTTAAATGCGAATGTTTTATCCTCGCGGGCATCGGAATCTGTAAGAGTTCCTTCGAAATTGGCGATGGTCAGGTCATCAGCCTCGAAGATGCTTTTTACATTTTTGAAGAAATAATCTTTTCCATTATTATCATAATAAGCAGTAAAACCGGTATCGTAGTCAAAAGTTTCGTCTGTACCAAGAGTACAGTCGCCGACAACACTGACAGTAATAGAGACCGGTTCTTTGACCGCTTCAGCTGCCGCTGCTTCGGCTTTTTTAGCTTCAGCTTCTGCCTGGGCTTTCTGGAGTGCTGCTGCCTCGGCTGCCTTTCTGGAAGAGCAGGCACGTGCGGAAAAGATAATGACCAGAAGCAGTACCAGAAGAATGCCGCCACCTGCAAGCATTATTTTCTGGCGGCGGACCTGCTGATACCGGGAGTTGTGGGAAATCGCTTTTCTGCGGGATGCTACAGAATTATGTAAAGATGAATGTCTGGCTACAGCAGAAGAGTCCTGACGGGAAGTACCGGAAGAGGCAGTTCTGTGCTGCCGGGTTCCCTCCTTGCCGGAACACTGCTGCCGTGCTTCGCGTGCGCGGAGAGCTTCCTGGCGGGCATGTTCCGGATCATGGCCATGAACCGGCCGTCTTCGATTATCGTTTGGCATGTTTTTTCTTTCTCCTTCATATGTAAAGATACATTTATTATAGAAAGAATTGGAAACAATGTAAAGGAAGAATCCCGGACTTTTCAGAAAAAAGAGTTTTTGTTATAATGGTGCTGCAAATAAAAATTACAGGGAGATTACAGAAAAATGGTACTATATATCGGAAATCATACAAGTTCATCCAAAGGTTACGCTGCCATGGGTCGTCAGATGCTGAAAAACGGCGGAAACACATTCGCATTTTTTACCAGGAATCCACGAGGCGGCAAGGCGAAAGAGATCGATCCGGGGGATGTGGAGAAGTTTCTGGAACTGGCCAGAGAGAATCATTTCGGAAAGCTGGTAGCTCATGCTCCGTATACGCAGGACTACTTACGTGAACTACAATAATATAGTACCGATACTCGATTGGAAGTACAGGTTTACTTATATATTGGATATGAGCAGTGGAATTCATCCACTGCTCATTTTAAGATTTAGGCAATTTAGGGTATAAGATCAGCTCAAAATCATCTTTTCCTTTTCCTGATCGATCGCCAGCGCGAAGTTTCGTATATTCAACCCTTTCCAGGATTTCTTTCAACATATCATTTTTTGCTGTGGCTGTCGGAAGCTGCCAATACACATCTATTAAATTCTCTGCCATTGGAATTAAATTCTTTCGGTTATTTTCTCTGAGACGTTCATTTTGTATATCTGCAGACAGCTTTTCAATATTTTTTTCAGTTGCGGCAATTTTTTCAGATAAAGATTTTGAACGGGAGAGGAAAGTGTCCGTATCGTAGATACCCTGTTCAAGCAGATCGTGTGTCTTATCTAGCTGTTTGGCCAAAGTGTTAAGTTCTTTGATAGAGACGTCATAAGCTTGTTTTTTTAAAGTAAGAAGAGAATGAACCTCTTCCGGCATGTTATCCCATGACATTTTGTATTGATCGACCCATTTTTGGAGTGCTTCTAGGAGTCTCTGCTCTATAATATATAAATAGGATCCCTTGCAGGTGCAATTTCGTGTACGGCAGTATAATGTTGCATCGTGTCCACGACAACCAGTTTTATATCGAAGAGGGACACCGCAAATTCCACATACGACTACCCCGGCGAGGGGATTTTTTAATTCCCTAGCTTCAGGCACTGACGGAGTACCACCTTCGTTGAAAATTTCTTGTGCCTTGTCGAAAATTTCTTCAGATATAATTGCAGGGTGTAATCCTTCTACAAGAATTTGATCTTTTTCTGGAGGAATAATACGTTTTCTCTTTACAATTCCATCAACGATAATTTTTTTGTCTTTTTTGTACCCCCATCGTATTTTTCCGGTATAAACTGGATTATGAAGAAGCCAGTAAACCGTTCGTTGATTCCACACATCTTTACCAAGGGGAGTTGGTATGCGAAGATTTGTTAGGCGATTGGCAATAGCCATGCAACCAAGCTTTTTGTATGTTCCGTCTTCTTGAAGCTGGCCGCATACGAACCAGTCAAATATCATTCGTACGACAGGGGCTTCTTTCTCATTCGGAATAAGAGTATAGCCTTTTGCATGTTCTATACGGATGCGATCGTAGCCATAAGGTGCTTTACTGCCAGTATGCTTACCTTCCTTAGCAGAAGACATTCGTCCCTGCATCAGTCGTCTTCGGATGGTTTTATATTCTCTTCGAGACATAAAAAGACCAAATTCGAAGTATTCCTCGTCGAATTCATTAGTGGGATCATACGTTTTGAGGGGTGTTATTATTTTTGTGTTTGAAAATTTAAAAGCCCTGGACACAATTCCCTGATCGATAGTATCACCTCTGGCCAGTCGCTCTACTTCAACAACCAGGACACCGTCCCATAGCCCATTTTCCACTTCATGCAAAACCCTCTGAACAACAGGGCGGGAGGAGATTGTTTCTCCGGATACAACTTCTCTGTATATTTCCGTAACATCCAGATGCATCCTCTTGGCCAGATCCAGAAGAATTTTCTCATGCCTTGCGAGTGTTTCGGTTTCTCCGTTGGCCTCCGCATCCAGATCGGTTCTGGATTTTCTTAAATACAGGCAATATGGCATATTGGTTCACCTCATATCATATAATATAACAAGAAAGATTTGTTAAACAAATGTGTTTGACAAATGTTTTAAACGCTTGTATAATGTACTTATCAAGGTAGCCAGTAAGGGAGGTTACAGCTCCCCGCCCTGGCGAAAAATATTAAGTCAAAAATAGCCGCCTATCTTTCGAGGGACAGGGCGGCTATTTTTTATGAGTATATGTAAGAATAGAGACGATCAAACTGGCTGTTGTCAGGATAATCATAAAAATCTCATAATCGCTCATAAGCATCCCCTCCTGCTAAGGCTCAGGACAGAGAACGTAGTCGCCCTACTGGTCACCCAGATAAATACATTATTCAATTTTCAATAAATGTAATAAACAAATGTTTGACAAATATTTTCGATAACTGTATAATATACTTAACAAGACAGTCGGAACGATAGCTGGAACCTATCCGTTTCTGGCGAAATAAGGATTAAGAAATAGCATCCTACTTTGTCAGAGCGGGGATGCTATTTCTTATTTTTCAGATTCAGAATGGCTATGATTAAAAGGCCTGTGTTCAGGGTAATCATAAATTCTTCATATGTACTCATAAGCCCCACCCCTTTCTGCAAGACTCAGAAACAGAGTGGCGCCGCATCCTCCCGGCTGCCCGGTTAAATACATTATTCAATTTTCAATAAATGTAATAAACAAATGTTTGACAAATATTTCCGATAACTGTATAATATACTTAACAAGAGAACCGTTGGTCAGTGCACACCTGACCGCCGGATAAAGCATCAGCTAAAAATAGCGCCTTACTTTACCAGAGCAGGGGCGCTATTTTTTATGCATCAAATTGATAACAAGAGTTACAACTGCACAAAGCATAATCACAAAAGTAAATAAATCACTATATGTAACCATCAGCACCAGCCTCCTTTCACCAAAAAAAGTGTCCGGCGGCTGACATAACACCCCAACGGTTCCCTGGGTAAATATACTATTCTATTTTTATTCCATACTTTCCATCATTCCCAAAAAGATACGCTTTCCCTTCTTGGATAACTGACGGTACCGCAGGATGATATCCTGCTCGTCTTCTGAGGCAATAGCACAGCTGTATTCGGAATTACCTGTTACGTAGTCCATAGAGGTGTCCAGGGCTTTAGACAGGCTTGCTGTGGCATCTACACCAGGCATGATCTTCCCAGCCAGTATTTCACAGCAAGCTTCCTCTGTAAGCTTTGATTTCGCGATAAGATCCGGCAGGCTCATCTGCAACTGAGCCATGCGGGATTTTATTTTTGTTGGAACTTCGGAAACTTTGGTCGGATCGGCAGCAGTGTATGTGGAATTTGTTCTGCCCAAGATATAATCTGCCGGCACACCGAAATATTTTGCGCACTGATTAACCAGTTCGGTGGATGGCTTGGTATAGCCTCTCTCGATATTCGAGATTACCTGGGCAGAAACTCCTACAATTCTTCCGAACTCAGATTGCAGCAGACCAGCCTCAGTTCGCAATTCTTTGATTCGTTTGCCGATTGTCATAAGCAAAGCCCCTTTTTATTGAAAACTATGTTTTAACTGTTCTTTCATTCGCAAACTGATTCTATATTGCTCAGCGTCTGCAACATCTATGAATTCAACTGTTTTATCAAAATTATTTCTTACAACAGTTTTTATTTCGTCCAGAGTTACGTTAAAAAATTCACGTCGGGTATTAACCATATTTACCTTTTTATCTTCAAAAGCTCGATGCAAAGCTGCTTCGAGAGCTGGAGCATCATCGGAGAAAATCATGGCATGAACGTCAAATTTAAATGGCACAGAAGCATCACCAAGTTCGTCCACTCGTTCCTGAGGATCAAGACGACGTGTCATACCAATTTTATATACATTTTCTCCAAATGCACCAATATTTGAAATTATGTACACGTAACCTGCGCGCTGGTTAGCTTCTCGATAGTCAAGATCGGCCAATGATTTCTCTATTTTCGAGAGAGTATTTTCCAACAATTCTTTTTTGTTAAGGAGATCAGGATCTTCAGGGGTGGCAAGGAGCTGTTTATTCAAATCTGACAATGCACGTTCGTAATGATTTTCCTCTTTCTCGGCCTTTTTTCTCTGCTCAGCAATTTCTCTCTGGAGCTTTGCGGCCTCTCTTTCCTGTGCTTTCAAGACTCGGATTTTTTCCTTTTCTTCCCGCTTTTTAACTTGATATTCGAAAGCAAGTTGTAATTCTTGAATCTTCAAATTAAGATATGCAGTTGTTATGGAGATACCC
>CAVBVT010000095.1:0-11320 GCA_963598855.1 Eggerthellaceae bacterium | reverse complement strand
CAGCCATTCCGTCCGCGTATCAAGATCATGGTTGGCGGTGCGCCGATCTCCCAGGAATTCGCAGATGAGATCGGAGCAGATGCTTACACAGAGGATGCAGCTTCCGCAGCAGAGCAGGCTAAGAAATATGCAGATTCCGGTTTCTGTGCAAAAGCAGCAGCTGGTGAGTTCCCGGATGTAGAAGTAGCAGAGGAAGAAGCAACGGCAGAAGAAGAGAAAGCTGCAGAGGCTCCTGCAGTTCATGTAGAGAAACCTCTTGAAGTTAAATTTGATAAATCTGCTGTTGATATCAGTAAAGTAAAACTTCCTGGACCGGGAGAGGGATATAAACTTAACTGGGAAGAGACAAAAGAGAAATTTACAAATTACTGGCAGCATAAGAATACAGGACGTCCGCTGATGTGCGTAATCGCAAGACGTCCTGAGGTTGAGCAGTTCTCAGACGGAACACCTGTTGAGGGCGGATATCTGGATCAGATCTGCCAGGGTAAATATTACAATATGCCGAAAGAACTGTACTGGAAAGATATGGAAGACAAGTACCAGAATGCAGAGCGTATCGTAGCACGTTACCGTTACTTCTGTGATACACACGCATTCCTCGGAGAGAGCTTCCCGAACCTGAACATTGACTTTGGACCTGGTTCCACAGCAGCATACCTTGGTTCTGATATCGGATTCAAAGAAGATACCGTATGGTTCAAGAAATGCCTGGACAGCTGGGACGGCGTTCCGAAACTTACATTTGATCCTGAGAACAAATGGTTCAAAAAACATCTCCAGCTTGCAAAAGACTGCCGTGCTCTTGCAAAAGATGATTTCTATGTAGATATGCCTGACCTGATGGAGAACATCGATGTACTTGCATCCTTACGTGGTGCACAGGATACCCTGTTCGATCTTCTGGATGAGCCGGAAAAAGTTGGCCAGCGTATCCAGGAAGTTACAGATGTTTACTATGACTACTATGATCGTTTCTACGATGTAATCAAGGATAAAGACGGCGGCAACGCTTACACCGTATTCCAGATCTGGGGACCGGGAAGAACTGTAAAACTGCAGTGTGACTTCTCCGCAATGATGGCACCGGAAGACTTCCGCAAATACATTCAGCCATCTCTTCGTACACAGTCTGAAAATGTTGATCATGTACTGTACCACCTTGACGGACCGGCAGCGATCAAACATATGGATGCACTGATGGAGATCGAGGGTATTGATGCTCTTCAGTGGACAAGCGGTGATGCCGGCCCTGACGGAACACTTCCGGACTGGGATGTAATTTATGACAAAGCTATCGCAGCAGGAAAATCCATCTGGGTTAAAGTATATTCCGGTGAGTTCGAAGACTGGATCAGAAATGTTGACCGTATCGTTAAGAAATATGGTTCCCACAGTCTCTTCCTTCTCTTCCCTGAGATGTCCATGGAGCAGGCCGTATACCTTCTTGACTATGCAGACAAGAACTGGAGCGATGTAAAAGGTACTTTCTGTGAATCCCTTGGCAGATAAGATCTGACAGACAGAAAAAATCTTTACCAATGATAATAAAATCCAATCCTAATCAATGAAAATCCTATAATGTAAACCGAAATCCCCTGCCCGGACATAATCCCAACCGGACAGGGGATTTTACTGTGTTCTCCCTGATTGATTTTTAAATAAAAATCCTGTATAATACCAAACTGTAATATTGTATCATTCAGCGAATACCATAAAATACGCTGTGAATTATCAAGATAAGTCAGGAGGATATAAATACATGCGAGTCGATGCGGACGATTTTGCCCGACCTTGCAGCTGCGGGAGGGAGCACCACATAGACGTTAAGGAAATCATCATTGAATCAGGAGCTATCGGGAAACTGGAAGAAGAGATGTCAGACGGAGATTTGAGAGAATATATTTCCCCGCTTCTGATCTGTGACACCAACAGTTACAAAGTAACAGAAGAACTGATGGAAGATATCTACGACCGGTGTCAGGTACTGATCCTGGATGCCGAAGATCTTGAAGCAGATGAGAGAGCTGTAGAGATCGTGGAGAATTATATGGAAGAGGATATTGATCTTGTACTTGCAGTGGGTGCGGGTACGATCCATGACCTCAGCAGATTTGTTGCCCATCGGTACCGGATTCCTTTCGTTTCTGTGCCCACCGCAGCCAGTTCAGACGGATTTACTTCCACAGTAGCAGATATGACGTGGAATGGCGTGAAGAAAGTAGTGACAGCTGAGGCACCTCTTTATGTTTTTGCAGATACGGATATTTTTGCGAAAGCACCGAAGAGACTTACAGCAGCGGGTGTGTCGGACATTCTGGGTAAATACATTGCCCTGGCTGACTGGAAGATATCCAATCTCCTTACCGATGAATACTACTGTGCAGAAGTGGTAAATCTGGAAACAAGAGCACTGCGGATGGTGAAGGATAACCTGAAGGAGATCGCAGCAGGAGAGGAAGATGCCTGTGAGAAGCTGATGTACGCACTGGTACTTTCCGGGCTTGCCATGCAGATGACCGGGAATTCCAGACCAGCATCAGGAGCTGAGCATCATCTGGTCCATCTCTGGGATATGGAAGTTCTTAACGGACATCTGGAGGCACTCCACGGGGAAAAAGTTTCAGCAGGAACCATGGTTGCCCTTGTTGAATACAAGAAGATTGCAGATGCTATCCGCAGAAAGACCTGTAAAGTGCATACTCACACAGAGGAAGACCAGGAACTTCTGCAGAACACATTCGGGAAAAAAGGTGTTCTCGATGCTATCGAGAGGGAGAACGCACCGGAGCTTCTGGATGAGATCAGCACAAGGCAACTTAGTGATGCACTTCCGGAGATCATGCAGATCATTGATGCATTGCCAGCTGTGACAGATATGCAGGAAATGATGAGCAAGGCCGGATGTGTAAGCAGAGTCCGTGATATTGGACTGCCAGGAGAAACAGTTTCCGACAGTCTCCGACTTGCACCGTATACAAGAAGAAGGCTGAGCCTTCTGAGACTCCGTAAATTATTGACATACAGATAAAAGATTTCGAATTTTTTTACAGGAAAGGCAGGGATGAACGGTTTGATGAGAGTAGGAATGGGATATGATGTACATAAGCTGACAGAAGGGCGTGATCTGATCCTTGGCGGAGTGAATATTCCCTGGGAAAAAGGTCTTCTGGGACATTCCGATGCAGATGTGCTGATACACGCCATTATGGATGCGCTTCTGGGAGCGGCAGCTCTTGGAGATATCGGAAAGCATTTTCCGGATACGGATCCGGCATACAAGGGGATTTCCAGTGTGAAGCTCCTGGTGCATGTGGCAGGACTTCTGAAAGAGAGCGGTTATGCAGTAGGAAACATCGATGCAACCATCATTGCCCAGAAACCGAAGATGGCACCGCATATCTCAAAGATGAGAGAGAATATTGCAGAGGCACTTGGAATTGACATATCACAGCTGAATATCAAGGCAACCACAGAAGAGGGTCTTGGTTTTACAGGACAGGGAGAGGGAATCTCCTCTCAGGCGATCTGCTCCCTGTATAGAATCGGGAAATTGGAGGAAGAGTAACATGAAGATTTTTAACACACTCACAAGAAGAAAAGAGGAATTTGTACCTCTGGAAGAGGGCAAGGTAAAGATGTATGTCTGCGGACCTACGGTATACAATCTGATCCATATTGGAAATGCCCGCCCTATGATCATTTTTGATACAGTGCGCAGATATATGGAATATAAAGGATACAAAGTAAACTATGTATCCAACTTCACAGACGTAGATGACAAGATCATCAAGAAAGCCATCGAGGAAGGTGTTACCGCAGAAGAGATCTCCACACGCTATATTAAAGAGTGCAAGAAAGATATGGCAGATATGAATGTAAAACCTGCCACAACAGCACCGCAGGCTACACAGGAGATCCAGGGAATGATCGACATGATCCAGACCCTCATTGATAAAGGCTATGCTTATCCGGCAGCAGACGGAACCGTATACTTCCGTGTAAAGAAATTCAAAGAATACGGCAAGCTTTCCCATAAGAACCTGGATGATCTTCAGTCCGGATTCCGTTCTTTAAAAGTATCCGGTGAGGATCAGAAAGAAGATCCGCTTGATTTCGTGCTCTGGAAACCGAAGAAGGAGGGTGAGCCTTTCTGGCCGTCACCATGGTGCGACGGACGTCCTGGCTGGCACATTGAGTGCTCTGTTATGTCCAAGAAATATCTTGGTGAGGAGATTGATATCCATGCAGGCGGAGAGGATCTTATTTTCCCGCATCATGAGAATGAGATCGCACAGAGTGAGTGCTGCAATGGCAAAATTTTTGCAAGATACTGGATGCACAACGGTTTCCTGAACATCGACAACCGCAAGATGTCCAAATCTCTTGGAAACTTCCGTACAGTCCGCCAGATCGGTGAGCAGTACGACCTTCAGGTACTTCGTTTCTTTATGCTGAACGCACATTACAGAAGCCCGCTGAACTTCAGCGCAGATCTGATGGAAGCTGCGAAGAATTCCCTGGAGCGTATCCTGGAAGCAGCAGGTAAACTTAAGGACCGCAAAGACAATGCAGCAGCAGAGAGCATCACAGAGGAAGAGCTTGCACTTCTCAAAGATGCAGAGGGCTTTGTTACCAAGTTTGAGTCTGCCATGGATGATGACTTCAACACAGCAGATGCACTTGCAGCGATCTTCGAGCTTGTTAAATTTGCAAACACAAATGTAAACGAGAACAGCTCCAAAGAGTTTGCAGGCGGTCTTTATGAGGAACTTTTCAAACTCAGCGATGTACTTGGACTGAAGATCGAGAAGAAAGAGGAGATCCTTGATAAAGAGATCGAAGATCTGATCCAGGAGCGTCAGGATGCAAGAAAAGCAAAAGACTTTAAGAGAGCAGATGAGATCCGCGACGAGCTTCTCAAGAAAGGTATCATTTTGAAAGATACAAGAGAAGGTGTGAAATGGCAGAGAGCTTAAATAGGCTTAAAGAGCTGTTTGATCTTAAAGATGCAGACCTTCGGACGTATTCACCGCTGACACTGGCCTATATCGGGGACGGTGTTTATGAGCTTGTGATCCGGACTATCCTTGTAAAAAAAGCAAACTGTCCGGTAAACAGGCTTCACAAAAAAGCCAGCAGTCTTGTGAAAGCGTCTGCCCAGTCCGGAATGATGGAAGTGATCGAACCGCTTCTGACAGACGAGGAGAGAAGTGTTTACCGCAGGGGCAGAAATGCTCATTCTGCTACTATGGCGAAACATGCTACCATGGCAGATTACAGACGTGCCACAGGCTTTGAGGCATTAATGGGATATCTGTATCTGAAAGAGGATTTTTCAAGGATACTGGAGCTGGTCCGTGCAGGGCTTGAGAAGGAGGATTTTAAAGTTGACTGAGATGATAGAAGGAAGAAATGCAGTTCTTGAGGCATTTCGTTCCGGTAAATGTGTAGATAAGCTTTTTATCCTGGATGGATGCCAGGATGGCCCGGTGCGTACGATCGCAAGAGAGGCCAGAAAGCATGATACGATCGTGAAATTTGTTCCAAAGGAACGTCTGGATTCCATGAGTGAGACCGGTGCACATCAGGGTGTGATCGCGCAGGTTGCAGCTTATGATTATTCCACAGTGGAGGATATCTTAAAGAAAGCAGAAGCTAAGGGAGAGGCTCCTTTTATCATTCTTCTTGATAATATCGAAGATCCTCATAATCTGGGAGCCATTATCAGAACTGCAAATCTCGCAGGAGTTCATGGCGTGATCATTCCGAAACACAGAGCTGTAGGCCTGACAGCTACAGTAGCGAAGACTTCTGCAGGTGCATTGAATTATACACCGGTAGCCAAAGTAGCTAATCTTGGACAGACCATTGATGAGCTGAAGGAAAAGGGCATCTGGTTCGTCTGCGCAGATATGGATGGTGAAGTGATGTACAGACAGAACCTGACAGGCCCGATCGGCCTTGTGATCGGAAACGAAGGAAATGGCGTCAGCCGTCTTGTAAAAGAAAAATGTGACTTTACAACTGCGATCCCGATGAATGGAGATATTGACTCCCTGAACGCTTCCGTAGCTGCAGGAGTCCTTGCCTTTGAGATCGTAAGACAGAGAATGTCAAAATAAGCATATAACAGCAGAAGCTGTGCGGAGAAAAAATGTGCCGATATAATGAAACAGCGGATGAAACACTGATCAGAAGGCTTCGGGCCGGGGAATCCGCTATTGCAGACTATCTTATGGAAAAGTACAAAGGACTGGTCAAAAAAAAGGCCCGTGCCATGTTTCTCATAGGAGGAGATACCGATGATCTGATCCAGGAAGGCATGATCGGACTGTTTAAGGCAGTCCGTGATTACCAGCCGGACAGGGAGGCATCTTTTCAGTCCTTTGCTAATTTGTGCATTGACAGGCAGATTTACAGTGCGGTCAAAAGTTCCAACCGTCAGAAGCATCAGCCGTTGAACACCTATGTATCATTGAGCAGCAGTGAAACGGAAGAAAACTTAAGAGATTCTTATGCAGAGCATGATAATCCTGAGTCCATCCTCATTGCCAGGGAGAATGTAAGTGCCCTGAGAAAAGAAATGGAAGAGAACTTAAGCCCTTTCGAAAATCGTGTGTTTCAGCTGTATCTGGACGGAAACGGCTATGTTGAGATCGCAGAGATCCTGGGGAAGACGCCCAAATCTATTGATAATGCACTGCGCAGGATCCGCAAAAAAATAAAAAAATATTTCTGAATATTTTCTATCTGCCCCTCTTTCCTTTTGAGAATAAAAGTATTAAAATGGATTGTAAAAGAAGCGGAATAAGAAAGGAGACCAAGACCATGGCAAAGATCAATAAATACTGGGGACTGGTTGCTGTAGGCGCACTGACAGCTGCAGCTGCAGGTGCAGTTGCAGCACTTGTGACAAGAAAGAAAACATACGAAGAAGACTTCGAAGATGATTTCGATGATCTTGACGATTTCGAAGAAGACGACAAGAAAGAAGAAAAAGAAGAGAAGGAAGAAGCTTTCCAGGACTGGGATAAGACAGCATCCGAGACTGTAGATGCAGCCAAAGAGGAGAAAGAAGAAGCTCCGGCGGAGGAAGATGCAGAAGAGGATTCTGAGGAAGAGGCCGAAGAAGAGGATACTGCTGAAGAAACAGCTGAGGAGGCAGAAGCTGCTGAAGCTGAGACAGACGGTACAGAAGAATAAATAATAAAAAGAAATCCCACAGAATTACCGATTATTGAACCGGGTTCTGTGGGATGTTTTTATAGTAGGATTTTGAAGGAAAAAAATAAGCTGCTGACGGGAATCGAACCCGTGACCTCCGCCTTACCAAGGCGACGCTCTACCGACTGAGCCACAGCAGCTTGTTTTGCGACATTTTGTCGCTCACAGTTGATTATACTATCAGATAAATACGACAATGTCAACAGTTATTTTATAAGTTTTTGGATTTTTTTGAATTGTGCATTTCAAACAGGATTTAACAACAGGAAATAAGGGATAAATGATTATAAATTTTTTAAAAAACTTTCAAAAACTCCAATTTTATGATAAGATAAAACATCAGGACGATATCTAGGAGGGAGATCAATGGACAACGAGACAGTTTCCAAGAATTTTATTGAGAATATTATAGACAAAGATCTTGCAGAAGGTGTATACGACACCGTGCATACACGTTTTCCGCCGGAGCCGAACGGCTATCTTCATATTGGACATGCGAAATCCATACTTTTAAACTATGGACTTGCTCAGAAATACAACGGAAAATTCAATCTTCGTTTTGATGATACCAACCCTACAAAAGAGAAATCAGAATTTGTAGAATCCATCAAGGCTGATGTGAAATGGCTGGGCGCAGACTGGGAAGACAGACTTTTCTTTGCATCTGATTATTTCGACCAGATGTATGAAGCAGCTGTAAAGCTTATTAAGAAAGGCAAGGCTTTTGTATGTGACCTGACAGCAGATCAGATCCGTGAATACAGAGGAACCCTTACAGAGCCAGGTAAAGAGAGTCCGTACAGAAACCGTACAGTAGAGGAGAACCTTCAGCTCTTTGAGGAGATGAGAGATGGTAAATACGGCGATGGAGAGAAAGTTCTCCGTGCCAAGATCGATATGGCATCACCGAATATGAATATGCGTGACCCGGTTATCTACCGTGTGGCGCGTATGACACACCACAACACAGGTGATAAATGGTGCATCTATCCGATGTACGATTTCGCTCATCCGATCGAGGATGCTATTGAAGGTGTGACACATTCTATCTGTACACTGGAGTTTGAGGATCACAGACCGCTTTATGACTGGGTCGTAAAAGAGCTGGAGTATCCGCATCCGCCGAAACAGATCGAGTTTGCGAAACTTTACTTGACCAATGTTGTTACAGGTAAACGTTATATCAAGAAACTTGTAGAGGACGGAATCGTAGATGGCTGGGATGATCCGAGGCTGGTTTCCATCGCTGCACTTCGCCGCCGCGGATTCACACCAGAGTCTATCCGTAAATTCGTAGAGCTCTGCGGTGTTTCCAAGGCCAACAGCTCTGTTGACTATGCAATGCTTGAGTACTGTATCCGCGAGGATCTGAAGCTGAAACGTCCGCGTATGATGGCAATTCTTGATCCGATCAAGCTTGTGATCGACAATTATCCGGAAGGACAGGTAGAGTATCTGGAAGCTCCGAATAACATGGAGAATGAAGAACTGGGAACCAGAAAGATCCCATTCAGCGGAGAGCTTTACATTGAGCGAGATGATTTCATGGCAGAGCCGCCTAAGAAATATAAACGTCTCTACATTGGAAATGAAGTACGTCTTATGAATGCTTACTTTGTAACCTGTACAGGATATGAAGCTGACGATGACGGAACGATCCGTGTAGTACACTGCACATATGATCCTGAGACCAAGGGCGGAAACGCTCCGGATGGCCGTAAAGTAAAAGGAACTATCCACTGGGTGGAGGCTTCCAATGCAGGTAAAGTTGAAGTAAGACTTTACGAGAATATCGTAGATGAGGAGAAGGGTGTTTACAATAAAGAAGACGGATCCCTCAACGTAAATCCGAACTCCCTTACTGTAACAAGTGCTTATGTAGAGCCGGAACTTCTCAAATCAAAAGGCTATGACAGCTATCAGTTTGTCCGCAACGGATTTTTCTGTGCAGACATTCATGATTCCAAGGAAGGCGCACCGGTGTTTAACCGTATCGTTTCCCTGAAGAGCTCTTTCAAACTGCCGAAAGCCTGAAACTTGAATTATGAACAGATACGCCGGGATATTTGATTGTCCTGGCGTATTTTTTATATGTTGCACCTGCATTCGGAAAAGGTTATACTGATAGCACAGGAAAGAGAGGAACACACAGATGAAAAAAATCGTACTTGCTTCCGCATCTCCGCGGAGACGGGAACTTTTAAGCCAGATCGGCGTAACGTTCGAGGTGAAGCCAGCTGATGGGGAAGAACGGATCACCAGCACAGAACCATCGAAAGTTGTGGAGGAGCTTTCCTTGCAGAAAGCCATGTTCACAGCCAAGGCTCTGGAAAAGGAGAATGGACATGTACCGGCAGGATATATTGCAATCGGTGCAGATACCATTGTATCCTATAAGGACAGAATTTTGGGAAAACCTTCCAGCAGGGAAGAGGCGGTCCAGATGCTCCGTATGCTCCAGGGAAATACGCACCAGGTTTATACAGGTGTGACAGTACTGGCAGAAGAAGATGGCAGCTGGAAACCCCATACATTTTCTGAATGTACAGATGTGATCTTTTACCCGGTAACAGATGAGGAGATCACAGCATACGTAGAAAGCGGAGATCCTATGGATAAAGCAGGAAGCTACGGCATTCAGGGAGCCTGGGGAGCCTATGTGAAGGGGATCCGCGGAGATTACAACAATGTGGTAGGCCTGCCTGTGGCAAGACTGATCTACGAGACGAAAAAAATCGGAATAAACCTGAAAGGATGAAAAAATGATAAAAGCGTGTATATTTGACCTGGACGGAACACTTGCAGATACACTGGAATCCATGGCTTATGTAGCCAATGAGATCATGGAAAAATTCTCACTGAAACCTCAGCCGGCAGATAATTTCCGGTATTACAGCGGCGAAGGTGCAGACATGCTGATCAAAAGATGTCTCATTGATGCCGGTGATCCAAAGCTTGTTCATTACGAAGAAGTAAGAGAACTTTACCGAAAAAAATTCGACGAGGATCCTTTATATAAGGTGGTTCCATACAAGGATATGCCGGAGACAGTTAAAGAGCTGAAAGCAAAGGGAGTGAAACTGGCAGTCTGCTCCAACAAGCCGCATATCGCTGCACAGAAAGTAGTGAAGGCCATGTATGGAGATATTTTTGACGAAGTCATGGGGCAGCAGGAAGGGATCCGCAGAAAACCGGCTCCGGACGGCCCTTTAAAGATTGCAGAAGATTTCGGGGTAAAACCAGAAGAATGTATGTATATCGGGGACACGAAGACGGATATGCAGACAGGTAAGACTGCAGGTATGTATACAGTTGGTGCTCTCTGGGGCTTCCGTGATAGAGAGGAACTGGAAGGAAACGGAGCAGATGTAGTTGCTTGCGGCCCGAAAGATCTGCTTTCTGTATACGAGGAGAAGGATCATGATTAAAATGGTGGCCAGCGATTTGGACGGAACCCTTCTTACAGGCGGCAGACAGACGATCCCGGAGGAGATTTTTCCCCTGATAAAAGAACTGAAAGATAGGGGGATCCTTTTTGTGGCAGCCAGCGGAAGACAGTATGCCAATATGCGGAATCTTTTTGCGCCGGTAAAAGATGACATGGCATTTATCAGTGAAAACGGCGGTCTTGCAGCCCAAAATGAGAAGCTTCTCTATTGTGACAGCTTTGATAAAGATCTTGTAATGGAGATCATCAAGGCGATCCATGAGAAAAAAGATGCTGAATTTTCCTGTTCTACAAAAGATTTTTATTATATCATGCCAAAAACAGAGCATTACCGTCATCTGATGGTGGAAGAAGTAAAAAATCAGTGCAGGATCATAGGAAGCCTGGATGAGATCACAGAACCCTGTATGAAAGTGGCGGTCTATGAACGCGAAGGAATGACAGAAGAATCTATCCGTTACTGGAGAGAACGGTTCGGGGATCGTTGTACAGTTGTCACATCAGGGTTTGCGTGGGTGGATTTTATCCCGTTTACTACCAACAAGGCTAAGGGAATCCGGAAATATCAGGAAATTCTTGGAATCGGCCCTGAGGAATGTGTGGCCTTTGGCGACGAATACAATGATATAGAAATGATGAGATCTG
>CAVBVT010000094.1:0-11357 GCA_963598855.1 Eggerthellaceae bacterium | reverse complement strand
GCCAAAGTGTCCCCCCAAAAAGGCCCCCTCCCATCCTCCATGGAGGAAACCTAAAAATACAGCTGCTCATGTGAGAAATCCTCACACAGCAGCTGTATTTTTTATCAGAAGGATATTGTATAGCGGGAGCCGGCAATGTACTCCCGGCTGATGTATAATGGCTTTCCATCCGGACTCTGCATATAAGAATCCAGGATCATCACCGGATCGCCTGGCGCAAGGCTCAAAGTCTGCGCCATATCTGCCGATGCAGTAGTAACAGAAACCGTACTCCTGCTGAAATCAGCAATAGAATATCTGTAAGCGGACTTCAGATATTCAAAAAAAGATCCATTCTCCACTGCCTTCGGATCAAAATCAGGAAAGAGCCGGACCGGCAGCCAGGTATGCACATCAATAACAGGAATCCCATCTGCCAGAAGAAGTCTCTCCAGGAAAAAAACTTCTTCATTCGGAGCAAGCTGCAGGAAATCAGAAGTTACACAGTCTGAAGATTTCCGGCTAAAAGACAGCACGTGGGAACCGGGAACCCGGTCATTCTGACGGCAGGATTCAGAAAAACTCATATTCTTCTGAGATTCAAATTTTCGGAAGATCATAGGAGATTTTACAAAAGTGCCCTTACCCTGATGCTTGACAAGATACCCCTGGGTACAAAGCTCCTCCACAGTACGCCGCACGGTGATCCTGCTGACCTGATAAAGCTCTGCAAGCTCCGGTTCTGTGGGAATTTTTTCCCCGGGCTTGTATGTTCCGTTCTTGATCTGGCTGGTAATTATATCCATAAGCTGCTTGTAAAGCGGCTGGATCGAATTTTTATTTAACATGAAAAATATCCTTTCTCACAATGTTCATAACCAGTATTTTACTATAGTACAGCTATATTTGTCCAGTAAGACACAGGCTTTGGCAGCGTGCCGGACGATGAAAAAGATGAATAATGGTGAATAATTACTCACAAATAATGAATACACCCTTTACTATAACGTTATAATATGTTATATTCTTTAAAAGAGTAAATCGTAAAAGCAAAAAGAGGAAAAATCAGTCTGGAGGATGAAAAATGGACGCAGTAAAAATTGCAAATAAGATCAGCGAAGAACATGGCACGATCAAAAATGTGTATTTTCTTGCATGCGGAGGCTCTCTTGTAGATTTATATCCGGGATATTATTTCCTGCGTGCAGAGTCAGCAGTGATGGATGCACAGTGGATCCCGGCCAGGGAATTTGCCCTGACACCGCCGAAGAAACTTGGAAAAGACAGCCTTCTGATCATCTGCTCACACAGCGGAAAAACAAAAGAGTGTCTGGAAGCAGCAAAGGTGGGAATGGACGCAGGCGCAGCAGTTGTAACATTAACACACGCTCCGGGATCTGCCTGTGATACAGAAGAATGGATCTCCATTGTATACGACTGGGCACCAGGAGTAAAAGAAGCAGAGAAACCGCAGGGAATCGTTCTCCGTCTTCTCAATGAGCTTATGAAAGTGCAGGGGCCGGGATACGCTCTTTACGACAAGATCGCAGAAGGCTTTGACAAGATCGACGAGATCATTGCAGAAGCAGTAAAAGACCAGCAGAACGCAGCATGGCTTTTTGCAGAAAAATACTCTGAGGAGCCGAATCTTTATATCATGGCATCCGGAGCATCTTATTCACAGGCATATGGTTTTGCCATCTGCTCCCTTCAGGAAATGCAGTGGATGGACTGCGGATACCTGAACAGCGCAGAGTATTTCCACGGACCGTTTGAGGTGACAGACGAGGATCACCTTTATATTCTGATGATGAGCCGCGGAAGAAACCGTATGATGGATGAGCGTGTTCTGACTTTCCTTGAGAAATATGGAAAAAAATACGAAGTGATCGATGCAGACAAGCTTGGCATGGCAGCTATTGATGACAGCTGCGTAGAATATTTTACACCGATGCTTTTCTACACCATGACAACTGTTTATCGTACTGCACTGCAGGATAAACGTCGTCACCCGCTGGATATGAGAAGATATATGGGCGTTGTGGAATACTAAAACGCGGCTGTGTTTATGCACAGAGAAAGGGGAAAAATGAGCAGATACAGTGCAAAACTCCTTGGTTTTGGAGACAATGTTGTGGATATCTATGATCACTTAAAAACCATGTATCCAGGCGGCAACTGTGTAAATGTCAGCGTTTACGGAAAAATGGCCGGCTGCGAAAAAACAGCATACATGGGATATTTCGGGGATGATGACCGTGCAGAACTGATCATTGATGTTCTGGGAAAAATCGGTGTGGAAACTGTAAAGTGCAGACAGCTTCACGGCGAAAACGGCTATTCCAGGATCACATTAAAAGACGGAGACCGTGAATTTCTGGATTTTAATGAGGGCGGCATCCGCGGAAAAATACCGTATATCCTCGATCGTTTTGATCTGGAATATATGAAAGGATTCGACGTGGTACATAGCGGAAATTATTCTTTTACAGAGGGTGAGCTTCACAAGATCAAAGAGGCCGGAATCCCGGTTTCCTTCGACTTTTCCGATGATTCCACAGAAGAATATTATGAAAAAACTGCACCGTATGTTACCTATGCCTTCTGTTCTTTTGATGGAACCGATGAGGAAGCAAAGGCCCATCTGAAAAAAATCATCTCCATGGGACCGGAACTTGCCATGGCTTCCAGAGGTGAAAAAGGCTGCATCCTCTATGACGGAGAAAATTTTTATGAGCAGGAAGCAGTTCCGCTTACAGAAGTGAAAGATACTTTAGGTGCAGGAGATTCACTGATCGCATCTTTTCTTACCGGCTACATCGGAAGAATAAAAAATGGCATGGAGAAAGAGAATGCGATCCGGGAAAGTCTTACAGAGGCAGCTGTTTTTGCAGCAGGGATCTGCGGTATGGAAGGTGCTTTTGGCTACGGAAAAAAATACGAATAACAGGAGGGGAAAACAATGAGACGCAATGGAAAAAGCAGAGCTCTTATTTGCTTTGTACTGTGCATGATCATGGCTCTGCCGGTATATTTCAGCAGTGCAGTGACAGTAAAAGCAGCAGAGCAGCAGACCATCATTGTAGGAACGAATGCAGAGTATTCACCATTTGAATATCTGGATGATAATGGAAATATCACAGGTTTTGATTATGATCTTCTGGAGGCAATCGCTGAGGAAGAAAATGTGAAGCTGGTATGGAAAGACATGCCTTTTGATTCCCTGATGGGTTCCATGGAGGCTGGCGATGTGCAGGTGATCGCTGCCGGAATCGGACCTACTGAGGATCGTAAAAAGAGTGTAGATTTTTCTGATGTTTATTATACTGGTACACAGTGCATCATCAGCCGTAAGGACAATCCGATCAAAGATTTTGAAGAGATGTCCGGAAAAACAGTTGCAGTTCTGGAAGGTGCGCAGAGTGATATGATCGCATCCGGTGAGACTACTGATTACGGTGAAGTCAAGGATGCCAAAGTAAAAAGATTTAAAAACGCTTCCAGCGCAGTGATGGAGCTGAAAAACGGCGGTGCAGATGCAGTTCTGATCGATAATATCATGGCTGAGATATACTGTAAACAGAATTCCGATCTGCAGTATGAGTCTGTTCCAAGTACAGCAGAGGATACTGTTTTCTGCATTGAAAAAGGAAATGCGGAGCTTGTCCAGATCATCAATGACGGACTTGCAAAGGTTAAAAATTCCGGAGTTTATGACGACCTTTATCAGCAGTATTTTGTGGATACTGTGGACAACAGCGAGGATGTAACAGATGTAGCTGCAACAGATGGATTCCTGGGACTTTTAAGCTTTATTTTCCTTCAGGAAAACCGCTGGAAGTTTTATATCAATGGTCTTGGGATCACATTGATCGTTTCCCTTCTGTCTGTGATCGTAGGTATCCTGATCGGTCTTGTGGTGGCGCTGGTACGTCTTGGAGCTGCGAAAAAAGGCAGAAGAACTATTCTTTCCACGATCGCGGATATTTATGTTGATGTGATCCGAGGAACGCCGTCAGTCCTTCAGCTGATGATTATTTATTTTGCTGTATTCCACAGCAGACTTGGATATGTGGCAGCAGTGGTCAGCTTCGGTATTAACAGCGGTGCGTATGTTTCCGAGGTCATCCGCGGAGGTATTTTGTCTGTAGATAAAGGTCAGAGCGAGGCTGGACGTTCTCTTGGTCTGGGATACAGAGATACCATGCGTTTCATCATTATCCCGCAGGCGGTAAAAACGATCCTTCCGGCAATGGGTAATGAATTTATCCAGCTGATCAAAGAGACTTCTATTTTGGGTTATGTGGGAATCATGGATCTGACAAAAGCGGCAAGCTATGTTTCTTCCCGTACTTATCAGATGTTCATTCCGCTGATCGTTGCAGGTATCATGTATTATCTGATCGTGAAGTGTCTGAGCATTCTGCTGAAGAGATTTGAAAGGAGACTGAGAGAAAGTGATTGATGTAAAAAATCTGAAAAAGTCCTTCGGGGATGTACATGTATTAAAAGGAATCACAACTCATGTAAACAAGGGTGAGTGTATCTGTATCATCGGTCCGTCCGGTTCCGGAAAATCTACTTTTCTTCGGTGCCTGAATCTTCTGGAAAAACCAGAGGAGGGTGAGATCACTGTAAATGGACAGCAGATCCTGGATCCGAAACTGGATGTTGATAAATTCAGGGAAAATGTCGGTATGGTTTTTCAGCATTTTAATCTGTTCCCGAATATGACAGTATTAAAAAATATTACGCTTGCGCCGGTGCGCCTTGGCAAATGGAGTGCAGCGGAGGCCGATCAGAAGGCAAGGGCTCTTTTGAAAAGAGTCGGGCTTGAGGAGAAAGCGGATGTTTATCCGGGAAAGCTCTCCGGCGGCCAGAAGCAGAGGGTTGCTATTGCCAGAGCGCTGGCAATGAATCCGCAGGTGATGCTGTTCGACGAACCAACATCAGCCCTCGACCCGGAGATGGTTGGGGAGGTTCTTGAGGTTATGAAAGAACTTGCAAAAGAAGGCATGACGATGTTGGTTGTTACCCATGAGATGGGATTTGCGAGGGAAGTTAGTGACAGAGTGCTCTTTATGGATGAGGGGGTGGTTCTTGAAGATAGAAATCCGAAAGAACTGTTTGGGGATCCTCGAGAGGAAAGGACGAAGGAGTTTCTTTCCAAAGTATTGTAGTTTTGTTTTTTGAAAAAAGTTCTGCTTTGTGAAAGCGGGGAAATTCGCGGGGAGGGGAGGCACTCGGAGTTGCGAAGCCCGCTTCCCCACCCCACACCCCACCCCTCCGGGCACGCCGCTGTGCTGCGTTGTAGAAAGTGTGAATTTATCGGCTTAGTCCTGTATGCTGCTGTACCGGCAGTGTCAGGCTGAGTCGATTTTTTGTTCCGTTGGACGGGAAAGCGGCCCGCTACGCGGGCCTGTTCCCTGATTTCCATAACCAGGAACAGGTCTGCTTGCAGACCGCCTTCCGTCCGTTTGTATTCATCGGCACAATCCTCACACTCCCAATACCGAAGCATACAGGACCCTGTCAACACACTTCCGCTCACCACAGCGCATCACAGCGACGTGCCCGGAAAGGGGGAGCTCGAGGGGGAAAAGCGGGCTTCGTAACTCCGAGTGCCTTTCCCCCTCGTAACCTTGCCCACGCCAAAGTGTCCCCCCGAAAGGGAAGAGCTCCACAGCCAAAGTGTCCCCCCGAAAGGGAAGAGCTCCACAGCCAAAGTGTTCCCCCCGAAAGGGAAGAGCCGCACTGCTCCAAAGTGTGTTCCCCCTGAAAAGAAACCATCCGTCAGAAGACACAGGCCCTCCGCACAGGAGCGTACGTCAGACGCCCGACAATGTACAATATCTAGTACAATTTTCTTGTTAATTTTATCAATAGTACAATCTCTTGTATATTATAAAAAACATACACCCAATCTGTTGACTTTAAAATCTGAATCTGTTATCTTATGATCGTCATGAGAAATGTTATATATTACTAACTGCGCGGGCAGTGAACGAATAATCATCGAAACAGAACAGAGAAAGGATGTGCAACAAATTGGCAAAAGTTAATTTCGAGCAGTGGAACGGATTCAAAGGCGATCGTTGGAAAGAGAAAATTGACGTTCGCAACTTCATCAGCATGAACTACACACCATACGACGGAGACGCTTCCTTCCTGGAAGAGCCGACAGAGGCAACAGACAAACTTTGGGGCAAGCTTCAGCAGCTTCAGAAAGAGGAGCGTGCTAAAGGCGGCGTTCTTGATATGGAGACAGAGGTAGTAACAGGAATTACAGCATATGGCCCTGGATATATCGATGAGGAGCTTAAGGATCTTGAGCAGGTTGTAGGTCTTCAGACAGATAAACCCCTGAAACGTGCTTTCATGCCATACGGTGGAATCAAGATGGCAGAGCAGGCATGCGAGACTTATGGATATCACGTAAGCGACAAGATTAAAGACATCTTCAACAACTATGAGTTCAAGACACATAACCAGGGTGTATTCGATATCTACACACCAGAGATGAAAAAAGCCCGTCACAGCAAGATCCTTACAGGACTTCCGGATACTTACGGACGTGGACGTATCGTTGGTGACTACAGACGAGTAGCTCTTTACGGAATCGACTACCTGATCGCAGGTAAGCAGAAGGATTTCGCAGCATGCGACCGTCAGGGTATGAGACGTTATGACTTCCAGCTTCGTGAGGAGATCGCAGACCAGATCCGCGCCCTGAAGAAGATGAAAGAAATGGCTCAGATCTATGGCTTTGATATTTCCCAGCCGGCCAAGAATGCAAAAGAAGCATTCCAGTGGCTGTATTTCGGATATCTTGCAGCAATCAAGACTCAGAACGGAGCTGCAATGAGTGTTGGACGTATCTCCACATTCCTTGATATCTATATTGAGAGAGACCTTGAGAACGGAACTCTTACAGAGAAAGAGGCACAGGAGCTTGTTGACCATATCGTAATGAAATTCCGTATGGTTAAATTCGCCCGTATCCCGTCTTACAACCAGCTCTTCTCCGGTGACCCGGTATGGGCAACTCTGGAAGTAGCAGGTATGGGACAGGATGGACGTTCCATGGTTACAAAGAACGACTTCCGTTTCCTTCATACACTTGAGGATATGGGACCGGCTCCGGAGCCGAACCTTACAGTTCTCTACTCTTCAAGACTGCCTGAGAACTTCAAGAAATATGCAGCGGACATCTCCGTTACAACAAGCTCTATCCAGTATGAGAACGATGATGTTATGCGTCCGGTATGGGGCGATGACTACAGCATCTGCTGCTGTGTATCTGCTACAGAAACAGGTAAGGAGATGCAGTTCTTCGGTGCCCGCGCAAACCTTGCAAAGTGCCTTCTTTACGCGATCAACGGTGGCGTTGATGAGAAGTCAAAGGAGCAGGTAGGACCGGCATACCAGCCGATTACTTCCGAGTATCTTGACTATGACGAGGTAATTGCCAAATATGACCAGATGATGGATTGGCTTGCACATCTGTATGTTGGAACACTGAACATGATCCACTACATGCATGATAAATACTACTATGAGGCAGCTGAGATGGCACTCATCGATACAAAGGTTGACCGTTCCTTCGCAACCGGTATCGCTGGATTCTCACATGTAGTAGACTCCCTTTCTGCTATCAAATATGCAAAGGTTAAAGCTATCCGTGATGAGGACGGAATCACAACAGACTTCCAGGTTGAAGGTGACTTCCCACGCTACGGTAACGATGATGACAGAGCGGATGAGATCGCAAGAACACTGCTTTCTACATTCCTTGATAAACTGAAACATATCCATACTTATCGTGATTCCAAGCCAACCACATCCATCCTTACCATCACATCAAATGTTGTATATGGTAAAGCTACAGGTTCTCTTCCGGACGGAAGAAAAGCCGGCGAGCCTCTGGCACCAGGTGCTAACCCGTCTTACGGCGCAGAGCAGAACGGACTTCTTGCTTCCCTTAACTCTGTTGCAAAACTTGACTATGAGGATGCCCTTGACGGAATTTCCAATACTCAGACAATCAACCCGGATGCACTTGGACATTCCGAGGAAGAGCGTACAGAGAACCTTGTAAACGTACTTGACGGATACTTTGACCGTGGTGCACATCACCTCAATGTAAACGTATTCGGTAAAGAGAAACTCATCGATGCTATGGAGCATCCGGAAAAAGAGGAGTATGCAAACTTCACCATCCGTGTTTCCGGATACGCTGTTAAGTTTATCGACCTTACAAGAGAGCAGCAGCTTGACGTTATCGCAAGAACCTGCCACGAAAGGATGTAATAAAAAACATGGACGACCAGAAAAAAATCACTGGCTACGTCCACTCACTGGAGAGCTTCGGCTCTGTTGACGGACCAGGAGTCCGGTATGTGATCTTTTTGAGCGGCTGTGCCATGCGCTGCCAGTTCTGCCACAATCCGGACACCTGGAAAATGAAAACAGGAACGGAGTACACAGCAGATGAGCTGCTTGAAAAAGCCTGTCGATACCGCTCTTACTGGGGAAGTAAGGGCGGTATTACTGTGAGTGGAGGTGAGCCACTGTTGCAGATCGATTTCCTCATTGAGCTTTTTAAGAAAGCAAAAAAACAGGGGATCCACACAACTCTTGATACCAGCGGCAATCCTTACACAGAAGAAGGCCCATGGCATGAGAAATGGGAAGAGCTGATGAAATATACAGATCTTGTCATGCTGGATATCAAACACATTGACGAGGAACAGCACAAGATCCTCACAGGATGTACCAATCAAAATATCCTTGTCATGGCAAAAAAACTCTCAGATATGGGCGTTGCCATGTGGATCCGTCATGTGCTGGTGCCGGAGCGCAATGACCGTGACGATTATCTTCACCGTCTGGCTGATTTTATCGGCACACTTAAGACTGTTGAGAGAGTGGAAGTTCTTCCGTATCATACTCTGGGAACTTTTAAATGGGAAAACCTTCACATTGATTATCCGCTGAAAGGGATTAATCCGCCTACGAAAGAACGGGTTGAAAATGCGGAGAAGATCCTGGGCGCAGGTGCTTATGGAAGGTCCTGATCAGGTGATATCTGAGGTTTGAATATTCTATTTGCTAAAAACCATATTTCATGTTAAAAAGTAGACATGGGATATGGTTTTTTTGTATTTCTTACTATACTTTGGAAAAAATAGTGATATCATAGAGATATTAAAGACAAGATGGGATACTATAAATAAAAGTAAAGGGAAAAAGATGAAATTTAAAAATACGATGACAATGCAGGAAGCGCTGAACATGAAACAGCAGCTGGAGCAGGTTTTTTTCATAGTGAGGTTGCTGGATGGAGAGACCCTGGAAACGGGAGATGGAATTGAGCAGCCATGTCAGTATTTTTCTAAATGGGGCAAGAGCGAGCAATGTGCTAACTGCATTTCCAGAAAAGCACTGACAGAGAAACGCCAGAAAACAAAATTAGAGATCCTGGATTCCGGAGTTTACCAGGTAATTGCCAGATATCTGGAGATCGATGGCAAGGCGTATGTCATGGAAATGATCAACAGTCTGGAAGATGAGGATATCATTGACGCGGAAGATAAGGAGAATCTTCTGGCCGAGTTCAGCGGTTATACAGATGCTTTATATAAAGATGCACTTACCGGCGTTTTTAACAGAAGATATTACGAAGAAAAAGTCAAGAATCTGGAGAGTTCAGCCGGAGTAGCCATGGTAGATCTGGACGACTTCAAGCTCTATAATGACACTTACGGCCATGATGTAGGAGATAAGGCCCTGAACACAGTGGTAGATGTTATTCGCCGTCACGTGCGTGAGACGGATAAGGTGATCCGTTTTGGCGGAGATGAGTTCCTGCTTCTGATCCCGGATATTAATGTAGATAATTTTACAAAGAAACTGAGAGAGATCCAGGAAGAGGTTCATGCAACCAGAGTTCAGGGATATTCCCAGCTGAAACTTTCTGTAAGTATCGGAGGAGTACTTTCGAATAATGAGCCGCTGGGCGAAGCGGTTCTCAGAGCAGATAAGTTTATGTACCGTGCCAAGACACGTAAGAATATGGTAGTGATCAGTGAGAATGAGATCGCAGGCAGAAACAGCGCGGATGAGCTCCTTATGAGGGATAAGACCAAGCTGACGATCCTTATTGTAGATGATTCTGAGATGAACCGATGCATTCTTTCTGAAATGCTGGGAGCAGATTATGATATATTGGAAGCAACCAACGGAGAAGAAGCCATCAAGCTTCTGAGACAGCATGAAACAGGAATTTCCCTTGTGCTTCTTGATCTTGTTATGCCGGTGATGGATGGATTCGGTGTGCTGAGTTATATGAATGAGCGCAACTGGATCGAAGATATTCCGGTAATCATGATCTCAGGAGAGGACTCCGTATCCTATGTGAGACGTGCTTTTGACCTGGGAGTTGCAGATTATATCAAGAAACCGTTTGATGCGCAGATCGTATACAGACGTGTATACAATACCATTACACTTTACGCGAAACAGCGAAGACTTCTTCTTCTCGTAACAGAACAGATTTATGAGAAAGAGAAGAATAACCGAATGATGATCAGTATCTTAAGCCAGATCGTAGAGTTACGTAATGGAGAGAGCGGTGCGCATGTACTGCATATCAACATTATCACAGAACTGATCCTTGAGAGGCTGATCCAGAAGACAGATAAATGAAAGAGCTAATCCCCCAGCTATGCTGGGGCGAATAGTGTAGTAGTGACGTTGTAGAATGTATAATAAAGCCTCCTATGCTACAATAGTAAAGGTGTCTCAAGCCAATACTAAAGAGAATAGGAGGCGGTCCAACGTGGACAGTAGTAGTTTATCACATACAAGGTACAAATGCCAGTATCATATAGTGTTTATACCAAAGTATAGAAAACGAATCATGTACGGAAGATTAAAAGCAGATGTAAGAGAAATAATAAAAAAACTGTGCGATTACCGGAATATAGAAATAGTAGAAGGTGCAGTATGCGCAGATCACGTACATCTATGTTTAAGTATTCCACCAAGTGAAAAAAGTGTCAGATGTGGTAGGTTACATTAAAGGAAAAAGTGCATTAATGATACACGACAAATATCCGGAAAGTGTAAATGGATGGTCAAAAGCCTTTTGGGCCAGAGGGTATTATGTTGCAACAGTAGGCAATATCACAGAAGATGCGGTAAAAGAATATATTCAGCAACAAAAAGAAGAATCGAAAAGAGAAGATACTAGAAGATAGCCTCTTTTAGAGGCTAGCCGGTATATGTGCTTGAGGCATCCGCCTTCCAGGCGTTGCAGGCATAGGCCCCTTATAGGGGCAGAATCAAACCACCAGTTGAACTGGTGGTTCATGACT
>CAVBVT010000093.1:0-11382 GCA_963598855.1 Eggerthellaceae bacterium | reverse complement strand
CCTGAAGATCTCCGCCGTCTTATTTCCTTGAAAAAAAGTGTTTAAGAAACACATATAAAACAATAATAAACGCAAATATATACCCCAAAGCCCCCAACGCAGGAATCCCCCACAATTTAGGCTTCATATCCGTCGTGCAGATAATACTGGAACTGATCAAAAGTGCCATTACCCACAGGCCCATTACAATATTGCGCACCAGACGCCGCAACAGCCATGCCAGGTCATCCGAAGCATGAAGATCCAGATTGATCTTCGTCTGCCCCTTCATGCACCCCTGTAGAAAATCAGCTGCCAAGGACGGGATATCCACAGCCCGCTTCAAAGACCAGACGAAATTCTTGCCGCCTTTTTTCAGCTCGTGCTTCCAGTTTCCATTGTTAAAAAGCTGTTCTTTGATCCTGGCTGCTGCGATCTGCGTCATATTGATCTCCGGACAGATTTCTGCCAGAACACCCTCAACATGAGTCAGTCCTCTGGCCAGCATGGTAAGCCCGTGAGGCATCATGATCTTGTTCTCTTTCATGACCTCCATCAGATCTACCATCACTTCTGCCACATCAATATTTCCCATATCTGCAGTTCCGTACTTCTCCATCAGCCCACGGATATCCTCATAAAGTCTGCTGGAATCCGGCTTTCCCTTGAACTCGCCAAGAGCCAGAACTGCATCCTGGATCTTACCGATATTGTTCATGGCAACGCCTTCGATGGCTTCCCCGATCAGCTGCCTGTCATGTTCCGTGAGACGACCCATCATTCCCATGTCGATCCATACGATCTTGCCGCCCTGTATCCGCACATTTCCCGGATGAGGATCTGCATGGAAAAATCCGTCTTCCATCACCTGCTTGATAAAATTATCCACATACTTTGTTCCGATCTCGTTAAGATCGTAACCGTTTGCAAGAAGATTCGCCCTGTCATTGATGGCAAATCCGTCAATATATTCCATTACCAGAATATGTGGTGAAATATATTCGCGGTAAAGAATCGGCACTTTCACAAAAACCACATCTTTATTCTTCTTGGCAAACTCCGCCATATTGGCTGCTTCCGTAAGGAAATTCATTTCCTCCTGTGTGACCGTCCACAGCTCACTTAAAACCATATTCAGATCCACCATGCCCTTGATGCTTACCGGCGGCATCAGACGTACAGCCTTGTGCATCAGGCCAATATCCCTGGCCATGGTCTCGTAAATCCCTTTTCTCTGGACTTTGATCACAACTTCTTCCCCTGTTTTCAGGGTTGCACGGTGTACCTGGGCAATGGACGCAGCGCCCAGAGGCTTCTCTTCAATACGCTGAAATTCCGCCTGCCACGGACATCCCATAGACTCTTCCAGTACCTCGATTACCTGGGAAAAAGGCATCGGCGGCACATCAGAGCAAAGTTTCATCAGCTCATCACAGTATCTCTTGGGAAGGATGTCAGAACGCAGGGACATAATCTGACCCAACTTAATATAAGTTGGGCCAAGATCTTCCAGTATGAGCCGGAGCTTCTCAGGAGAAACGCCCCGGGTGATGGCATGTTTTTTCAGAACGGCTGTGATCTCTCTCAGCCGTTCTCCATATCCGTTATTTTCTTTCTTCTCCTGTTCTTCTCTGCCCATATAATTCTCCGTTCAGTTTCCCTTACTCCGCTGTCTCTTCGCTCCCGGCTGCTTCTTCTGCAGCCTCTGCAGGAACTTCCCCAGCCTTCGGCTCCTCTGCCGGTGCCTCTTCTGCTGCTGGTGCTTCTTCTGCCGGAGCTTCCTCAGCTGCTTTTTTCTCAGCTGCCTCAGCCTGCATGCTCTCGATCTGTGCCTTCACTGCTGCCAGCTGCTCTGGTGTCAGTTTGGAAATCGTTGCTTTCAGCTCTTCCTGATCATTCTTTCTGGCTGCGGATTCCTTTACAGAATCAGCTGCTGACTTGACTGTTGATTTAATGTTGTGCTTCAGTTCCTGATTGAGAACCTTGCCCTGCTCAACAGTAAGCTCGCCTTTTTTAACCAGATCATCAAGGATCTCCTTGGATTTCTCAGCTGTCACTGCAGCTGTACCAATTCCTGCCAGTAAAATTTTCTTCAGTCCTTCTCCTAATTCCATAGTATATTCTCCTTTCCTGAAAACATATTCTGCCTGATACTGCATCCAGCGGTCAGACCGAACATTCTCGTTATCTCTGTCAACTTTCCTACAATACTCCCAGAAAAGCAAGTCCTTTGGGGACAAAAATGATCAGACCTACGATGGCCGCCATGATTGCTGCGATCAGTACTGCACCGGCAGCTGTATCCTTGGCGATCTTTGCCAGTGGCTTGCGCTCCTGGGTTACAAGATCTACTACAGATTCCACAGCTGTATTCACCAGTTCCAGCGACATCACCAGTCCGAAAAGCCCCAGACAGATGCACCACTCTGTTACCGACAGCCCCAGGATCACTCCTGCAATCACAACAAGAACTGCCACACTGCAGTGGATCTTCATATTCCGCTCATTGCGGATACAGGTAAAAACCCCCTGGAAAGCATATCCGAAACTCTTATACAGCGGGTCCTTCTTTCTGCCTGTCATTTCCCTCACCTGATTTCCTGTGTGTATTCTTCCCGCACGGCCCAGTCTCCTGCGCCCTGTTTACAAGTTTCCATCTCTCATGGATCTTATCTTCTGTGTCCGGGAATGTTAGGTTTATTATAGCAAGTTTGTAGTAATATTTCCAGTATTTCAGAAAATTTATGAATATTTAAGGACTATTTACAATTATTCACAGATAACTTCTATTCCACATTTTTCAACGCCTCATCCATCGGCACATGACGGATCCTGCGGAACTCCAGGATTGCAACAACTGCATAAGATGCAATGCCAATAGCCATCATTTTTACATAGATCATAGGATCTACCCACATGGTGATCCAGCCTGAAATACTGGACAGCATCATCTCACGGAACAGAACTTCCATTACCTGCCGCTCGATCGGAAGGCTCAAAAGCAGGCAAAGCACAACCACAAGGGAGGTAGACAAAATATAAAGCCTGCTAATCTCACCATCTGTATAGCCAAGGATCTTGGTCATGGAGATCGCCTGGGCATTTTTTTCGATAATGACTTTTGAAAGAAGATAGATCACAACCAGGAAAATGATCACAGCAAATCCGTACATCATTCCCATCATATCTCCCATGGAAACATCCAGCTGCCTGGATATCTTGGTAAGAGATTCCAGATCGACCACAGACCCGATATATTTTTCCTTGATATCTTTGATCTCCGTATTGGAAAAATATCCGCCAAAGTAATCATCTCCCAGGTCAAAGATCTCATTCAGGTTGTTGCGTTCCATAAACACGCACAATCCTGCTGTATATTCATAGATCCCATCAACCTTGAAAGAATATTCATCACTTTCGTACTTTTCCTTAAGGGTGATGGTATCGCCTTCTTTGATCCGGAATTTATCTGCATAAGCACTGGAAATATAAACGCCGTCTCCGGAAAAATCCGCATGGATATATTTGCTGTCCGGCTCCACACCGTACAAAAGGATCTCCTCGCTCTTATATTTTCCTGGCAGAGTATTTAGGGAGTACGCTGAAAATTTTTCCGCATCTTCATTGTCCGTCCTGGTATCCATATAATATTCCAGAAGCGATATCATGCCGTCCAGCTTGTTTCCAGATGTCACACTTGCCGGAACACTCAGCATGTACTGATATTTTGCCAGCATATTATTCTGGATCTCCAACTGATAATGATCCAGTGCAGAAGGCAGAAGCATTCCGAAAAACAATAAAAGATTTGCAAAAATAACTCCAATAAACAGTACAATATAATTGCTGGTATTCTGGAAGATCACACGCAGGCGGAACCTGGAAAAGATTCCGATCTTCGGGCTCAGATATACCGCACGCTTCTGTTTTTTTCCGGAAAAATCTCTTCGAAGGAATTTAAGCGGAGAAAGCTGCAGCCTGTAGCGGAGCACTGCATAATTGATCAGCACCATGATCACAACCGGCACAACGGTTGTCAGAAGAAACGCTTCTGCATTCCAGACCGTCACATAAGTGGGCAGACTGTAGCTGCCGTAATACATGCCAGCACATACCCCTTTAAACACTGTGTATCCGAGAATGTTTCCGATCACTGCGCCAACCAAAGTAACAAGGACCGGCAGCGTCATATAATGCCGGATCAGCTCCTGGCGTGTATAGCCGGATGCACGCAAAGTACCGATAACGCCCGCTTCTTTGCGGATCGTGTTGCTGATGGTGATTCCGAACACAAACGCCATGATCACAATAACAATATAGAGAAGCATGATCACCATAGCCTTGTCTCCGCCCATATCATCACCTGTAAATATAATGGCCTGGTTCAGATATCTTGGGACAAAAGCTTCCAGCGTCACTGCTTTCCCAATGTCTTCCATCAGATCTTCTGATACTTCTTTCTCCTGTTTTTCGTCTTTCGGCTGCTTATTGTAGATCCAGGAATAGTTGTACTGAAGCTTATCCTGGTTCAGTGCCTCAAAACCTTCCGGCGTCACGATTCCAACTCCAAACTTTACAGAATCAAACATGGAATCATTGTTATCCTGGAACAGGGCACTGTAATCGGAAAGAGCAACTAGGCCAGTAACCTTCCAGGATTTTTTTCCACGGGTGATGGTATCTCCTACTTTCAGGCTGTTGTTATCTGCATACATACGGTCAATAGCGATCTCATCCTCGTCTGCCGGCATCTCACCTTTCATCAGGCAGACTTTGTTCACCTGCTCGCGGTTCTTGAAAAAACGCATGGTGTTTCCGTTATCCAGATCTTCTTCTATGTAATAATTCTCATAAAGCTTCACACCGCAGGCTTCGATATCTTTCCACTGGGATTTGTAAACTTTCTCTGCTGTGCGGAAATTTCCATTCTCCACATTATATTTCTCAAAACTCTCATCGTAAGCTTTCAGCATACTTCCGTCTGCAACCAGAAAGCCGGATACAAACCCGATGGTCAGCACCATCAGGAGAAAAACCATCAGATATTTTCCAATTTCCCCTTTCAGCTCTCTGGGGATACGCTTGCGCAAAGGACTCTTCATAACGCCCCCCTTACCATTCCAGCTCAGCTGCCGGAATCTTGTTCTCATTCTGGTAATTCCTGCGGATCATGCCGTCACGGAGTTTTACCACACGGTCAGCCATATCCTTGATGGCATCGTTGTGCGTTACCATAACAATAGTGTTTCCGTACTTGTGATTGACTGTCTCAATAAGCTTGAGGATCTCCTTGGATGTGTTATAATCCAGTGCTCCCGTAGGCTCATCGCAGAGCAGGATATCCGGATTTTTCACAATGGCACGGCCAATAGCTGTACGCTGCTGCTGGCCTCCGGAAAGCTGATTGGGAAGCTTTCTCTGATGCTCGTAAAGCCCCAAAGTTGTAAGAAGCTCATCTACTTCTAGCGGCTTGTCGCTTAAATAGGCTCCTACTTCAATATTCTCACGTACTGTCAGATTTGGGATCAGATTGTACATCTGAAAAATATATCCCAAATGCTTCCTTCTATAAAGAGAAAGCTTCTTTTCCTTCATATCTTCCAGACGTTCACCCTGAATGGTAATGCTTCCCGAATCTGCACCGTCGATACCTCCGATAATGTTCAGCAGCGTGGATTTTCCGGAACCAGACGGTCCCAAAAGAACGCAGAATTCTCCTTTTTCTATATCAAGATCAATTCCTTTCAAAACGTCTACACGGCTCTCTCCTGCACCGAAAGACTTCTTGATTCCTTTTATCTCCAGAAACATAAATTTTCTCCTTCCATTCCTTGGAATGTACCTCAATTATATTGATTATACTTTTGTACACATGTTAGTTCAGACTTACTATTTTGTCAAGATATTGCATGATTTTTGTAGATTTTTCGCAGTACGATATAACCTGCATAATGGCACGGTTCTGCCTCTTCTTCCACCCTTGCCAAAACCTGTAAAAAAGTATATAATAAGCGAGTATCTGTACACTTTCAGCAAAAAACATTTTTTATCATTATAAAGGAGTGAATATTTAAAGTGGACCCTAGCGACACTTACCAGATAATCATATTACTTGTTCTGCTGTCATTGTCAGCTTTTTTCTCATCTAATGAAACCGCGCTGATGTCGGTAAACAGGATCCGGCTCCGCTCTCTGGCAGATGAAGGGAATAAGCGTGCAGCCATGGCTCTTGATATTCTGGAAAACCAGACGCCCAAGCTTCTCAGTGCGATTCTCATCGGCAACAACATTGTGAACATTTCGGCATCTTCCCTTGCAACAACCCTTGCGTACAGTTTTGGCGGATATATGGTCAGCATCGTTACTTTGATCCTTACTGTACTGATCCTTATTTTTGGTGAGATCACGCCCAAAAATTATGCAACCATCAATTCCGAGAAACTTGCCCTGCGCTATATCCCGATTTTTAAATTTCTCATGACCATCATGACACCGGTTATTTTTATCATCAATCTGTTTTCCAGAGGTGTAATGCGACTTCTACGCGTGGATCCGGATGCGGCTACCAAGGCCATGACAGAGGAAGAACTCCGTACCATCGTGGATGTAAGCCATGAGGACGGCGTCATTGAATCCGACGAGAAAGAAATGATCTACAATGTGTTTGATCTTGGTGATGCCACGGCCAAAGATATCATGGTGCCGAGAGTTCATGTAACTTTTGCCAATGTGGAATCCACTTATGACGAACTGATCGATATTTTCCGCGAGGATAAATTTACCCGTCTCCCTGTTTACAAAGACAGCCAGAATAACATCGTGGGAATCATCAATATGAAAGATCTTCTTCTCTACGACAAGGACACAGAATTCGTAATAGACAATTTTCTCCGGAAACCGCACTTCACTTACGAGCGTAAGAGCATTTCCGACCTGCTTGTTGAAATGAAGGATTCCACCTTTAACATTGCCATTGTGCTGGATGAATACGGTGATATGGCCGGTCTTATCACTCTGGAAGATATCCTGGAGGAGATCGTCGGCGAGATCCATGACGAGTACGATGAAAAAGAGGATGAACTTGTCCAGAAGATCAGTAACCGCGAATATATCATCGAAGGTTCCATGCACCTGGATGATGTGAACGATCATCTTCACACAGAACTGGATTCTGAGGATTATGATTCCCTTGGCGGATTTATCATCGAACATCTGGACCGCCTGCCTGTTGCAGGTGATGAGGTGATCACAGAGGAAGGCATCCGTCTTATTGTGGAAAAACTGGATAAGAACCGTATCGAACAGGTTCATGTTTACCTTCCGGAAAAAACTCCTGAAACAGAGGACGAGCCGGAAGTATAAAGTATCAGTAATTAATATCGGAACTTTCTTTCATATAATAGCTGCTGCTTTCACGTAGTAGTTCGCATGTAATTCTGAGAAAATCCATATTCTCAGTACACCGGAATAACACCGGAAGCGTGCGATTTCCATGATTGACAGTTCCGATATTTTATATTATAATAATCTAAATTTTATTCACATTTACTAAATGCAATGACAGGGAGTAGTACATAGTTTCCGGATGCCCAGAGAGAAGATGGTCGGTGAAAATCTTCGTGACAGAACTATGGAAGTAGCCCTCGAGCAGTGGACTGAACCATGAGTTTTCATGCAGTAGGCTTCAACGTTGTTCCTACGTTACAGGGAAGCAGTATATTTGTACTGACAGAGAGCAGAGTTTTACCTCTGAAAACAGGTGGTACCGCGGAATCATCCGTCCTGAGCATATTCATTCGATATGCCGGGACTTTTTTATTGGGAAAAATATCCCGCGGCAGCCCTTATCTGCTTAACTATCCACATCACCAAAGGAGGGAACCAATTCATGAAACAGATTTCCGGAAACAAATTGCTTGTAAAAGCCTTAAAAGAAGAAGGCGTTGATGTTCTGTTCGGTTATCCTGGTGCCTGCACCATTGATATCAGCGACGAATTATATAAACAGAGCAGCATTGACATCATCCTGCCGCGCCATGAGCAGGCTCTTGTCCACGAAGCTGACGCCTACGCCAGAACAACTGGAAAAGTCGGCGTATGTCTCGTCACCAGCGGCCCTGGCGCCACCAACCTTGTGACAGGTCTTGCAACTGCCAACTATGACAGCGTTCCGCTTGTATGCTTTACCGGCCAGGTAGCCCGTCACCTGATTGGAAACGATGCTTTTCAGGAGGTTGATATCGTAGGAATCACCAGAAGCATCACAAAATACGGCGTAACCGTCCGCAACCGTGAGGATCTTGGCCGTATCATCAAAGAAGCTTTCTACATTGCACGTACCGGACGCCCTGGCCCTGTACTGATCGACCTTCCGAAAGATGTGATGGCAGAGCTTGGAAGTGCTGAATATCCGAAGAGCGTCAATATCCGCGGCTACAAGCCGAACACCAGTGTTCACATCGGCCAGCTCAAGCGTGCCCTCAAAATGCTCCAGAAGGCGAAGAAGCCTCTGTTTCTTGCAGGCGGCGGTGTGATCATCTCCCGTGCTCAGGAAATTTTCACCCAGGTTGTTGAGAAAACTCAGGTTCCGGTTGTTACTACCGTTATGGGACGCGGTGCAATCTCCACAAAGAACCCTCTGTTTATCGGAAATCTTGGTATGCATGGCGCCTATGCCGCAAATATGGCAGTCAATGAATGTGATTTCCTTTTCTCCATCGGAACACGTTTCAACGACCGTATCACAGGTAAGCTTCACGAGTTCGCTCCGCATGCACAGATTGTCCACATTGATATTGATACTGCTTCTATTTCCAGAAATATCCATGTTGACATTCCGATCGTTGCTGATGCAAAAGAGGCCATCACCAAGATGAACGAATATGTTCAGGAATGCAGCACCGGCAAATGGCTGAAACAGATCCAGGAATGGAAAGAAGAGCATCCTCTTACCATGAAAGACCGCGGTATGATGGGTCCTCTGGATATCATCGGTGAGATCAACCGTCAGTTTGACAAAGCGATCATTGTTACAGATGTAGGACAGCATCAGATGCTGGTAAGCCAGTACGCAGACATTACTGATAACCGTCAGCTGATCATGTCCGGCGGACTTGGAACCATGGGTTACGGCCTTCCAGGTGCTATTGGCGCAAAAATCGGCAATCCGGACACACCGGTCATCTCCATTTCCGGTGACGGCGGCATGCAGATGAATATCCAGGAGCTTGCCACAGCAGTTCTGGAAGAACTTCCTATCATCTGCTGTATCTTTAATAATGAATATCTGGGAATGGTCCGCCAGTGGCAGAAGCTTTTCTACGGAAAACGCTACGCTATGACAAACTTAAAAGCCGGTGCCCTCTCCCGCCGTACAGACGGCCAGGAGTATCCGGAATACACACCGGATTTCATCCGTCTTACAGAGAGCTATGGGGCAAAAGGTATCCGCGTAACTGAAAAGGAGCAGATCGCGGCTGCTTTCGAAGAGGCCAAGAAGAATACAAAAACTCCTACGATCATCGAATTCATCATTGATCCGGAGGAAATGGTTTACCCGATGGTTAAGCCGGGTGGTACTCTGGCTGATCTGATCATGGATTGTTAGGAGGAATGAAAAATGGATAAAGGAATGAAAAAAAGATGGATCTCTCTCTACGTTGAAAACCAGGTCGGTGTTCTTTCCAAGATTTCCGGTCTTTTCTCCGGAAAGTCCTATAACCTGGATAGTCTTACTGTTGGAACTACTGAAGACCCTACAGTTTCCAGAATGACCATTGCCACAGTCAGTGATGATGAGACTTTTGAGCAGATCAAAAAACAGCTGAACCGTATGATCGAGGTTATCAAGGTCATTGATTTTACAGATGTATTTGTTCGAATGAAGGAGATTCTTTACATCAAGGTAAAAGGCTGCTCCCCAGAAGACAAAGTGGAACTTTTCCAGATTGCCGAGACTTTCAAGGCACGTGTCATCGACTACGGAAAAGACAGCCTTCTCCTGGAATTTGTCCAGACCGCAACCAAAAACGACGCGGTTATCAAACTGATTAAAGAAGAGTTCAAACATATCGAAGTTGTCCGCGGCGGAAGTGTTGGAATTGAATCGATCAGTATGATGGAGAGATAGGGAATAACAGACCCCCGCATATTTCGGTGAATGAGAGAAATCTCATTTTATCCCCCTTAAATTCACTATGTAAAACACTTTTGACAGCCAAAATCCATTTTGTAAAAGCTGTTTGATAGACATTAGAAATGTAATGTGGCAAGATGTTCCCGAAAGGAGAAATGCAAATATGGAAATTGGAAAAAAGCTCAAGGACGCTCGTATGAAATCCGGATTTACGCAGGAAAATGTTGCAGAAAAAATTAATGTATCCAGGCAGACAATTTCAAATTGGGAAAATGAAAAATCTTATCCGGATATTATCAACGTCATTGAGTTAAGCAACCTTTATTCCATAAGTCTTGACGATTTACTGAAAGGAGATCAAGAGATGATGGGACATCTGGAAGAATGCACAAATATTGTCAGGAGTAATCAGAAATTGACCGGTGCTATCCTACTTAATGTTATTACAGTGATTTTGTTGATTACTTTAAGTATGTTTTTGCCGGACAAAAGTTACTATTTGCTTGTGGTATTCTGCATGGCTATTATGAGCTTATCCGTGTTACTTTATCAAATTATCAAACGAATTTAAGGAGAAATTATAATGGAAGTGAATATCGTATTGGCTGTGATATTTGGGGCAATGGCATTTGTGGGAGGAGTTGAAACGGTTTATCAGATTTACAAATTAACGGTGATTGATGCAACAGCTCGAGGACTAAATAACCCGAAACTATGGGGATTACTTGCAACCAATGGAAATAATTCGAGTGGTTTATTATTATATTTGATACGAAGAAGAAAATATCCGCTAAATTCTATAGACGATAGGCAATTGCAGCATATGAATAAAAGAAAAAAATCCGCTGGGATTGGTCTGGTGTTTATGGTAGTTGGTGCAATTGGATTAGTATTGTGTTTGGGTTGTTGATCACTATTTCGTATTATAAGAAATCAAGCAAATTAGGAGCGTGAGTGAAAGCTCTAAATAGGAAAACGGTCACATGGGCAGTTTTTACACCCCTATGTGACCGTTATTTTTTAGCAGACATGCTTGGATTTTGGGTATGGAATCGACATACTCTAGAGGCTTGTTCATACGCACAACCTCCATCCGATCATCTCGAAGTGTTTCAAAGCGTCAGTAATGGCTGCTTCCCTTTCGGGAGGGCATTGGGGCTGCTTGCCTTTCTTCGTATGTCGCTTTTTTCTCCGAGGCAGTAATGTCCAGCTCACTCAGACCAAGCCCCCCTGCGGTTAATATCATCGTTTTTTTGTTTGGACAACAA
>CAVBVT010000092.1:0-11750 GCA_963598855.1 Eggerthellaceae bacterium | reverse complement strand
TACGAGGTCGCCGCTATACAGCCCCGCCACTCACCTCCACGTGTTCTGTAGTGTGCCAGTCTTATAAATAAATTATATCAGAAGGAAACAAGAATAGAAACGCGAAAGTCAGCCAACATGTTTCATGACGCATTGGTGTCTTTCGCAGAAAGACGGGATATAAACATGAAAGAAAGCAGGAAAGAGGTACATAGCCACGCTACAGAGAATCCTTTGGAGATCGCACCTCACAACCACCGTGCGGTGATCGGATTCGACAGAAACGGTATTCCGAAAGTGCTGGTTCCGGTAAGCGGAGAAGCGCATACACATGTAGATGCGGAGGGAAATACTTATACCCACACTCATGACGGTGACTTTGCGGAAGATTATATGAAAGCAGTTGCTGCATATCGCAAAACGTTCCCGTCCAAGCAGGATGTACTGGAGCAGACACCAGATCCGGCAGTGCGTGAAATGATGCTTCGGATGGAACAGATCGGAATGGATACCACATTTGACAGATTTGACCAGCAGCAGCCTCAGTGTACCTTTGGCCTGAGCGGAACCTGCTGTCGTGTCTGTAATATGGGTCCGTGCAAGATCACTGCGAAATCTCCCAAGGGTGTGTGCGGTGCGGATGCGGACCTGATCGCAGCAAGAAATCTTTTGCGCGGAGCGGCTGCAGGTGCTGCACAGCATGGTATGCATGCCCGTGAAGTTATTCTGATGCTGAAATGGGCTGCTGAGGGAAAACTGGATCTTCCGATCATTGGAGAATATAAAGTTCGCCAGATGGCAGAAGCATACGGAATTCCGACAAAGCGGCGTCAGCTAAAAAATATTGCAAAAGATCTGACAGATGTATTGCTTGCAGATCTTTCCCGCACAGAACCGGATGCATACCGGACGATCCAGGCCTGTGCACCGGCAGAGAGACAGAAGACCTGGGAAGAGATGGATATTCTTCCGATCAGTGCCTATCATGAGGTGTTTGAAGCATATCATAAGAGCGGATGTGCCACAGACGGAGATTTTGACAGTATCATGAAGCAGTTTTTGCGCTGCGGCCTTGCATTTACATTCAGCGGTGTTGTTTCTACATCCATTGCTACAGATGCCCTTCTTGGCGTTGGTGATCGTGTAACATCCAAGGTAAACATCGGTGCTCTGAAAAAAGGTTATGTGAACATTGCCGTACATGGCCATCTGCCTGTACTGGTAAAAGAAATCGTAAAAACTGGCCAGAGTGAGAAATTTGTAAAGCTGGCAAAAGAAAAAGGAGCAAAGGGTATCCGCTTTTACGGAATATGCTGCTCCGGCCTTTCTGCAATGTATCGTTATGAAGGCGTTATCCCGCTTTCCAATGCAGTGACTGCCGAGCTGGTACTTGGAACAGGAGCACTGGATCTCTGGGTGGCAGATGTGCAGGAGGTATATCCGTCCATTATGGATGTGGCAAGGTGCTTCAAGACAACTGTTGTCACAACCAGCGATTCCGCGAGACTGCCTGGGGCAGAGCATATTGGATTTGATCATCATCATTCCAATGTACAGGAGATCCATACCATTGCAGAAAAGATCGTAACAAGAGCAATCGAAAGCTTTGAAGCCCGAAAAGGCATGCCTGTGTTTATCCCTCAGTATGAAGTTGAAGCTGAGGTCGGATTCTCCGTAGAATATATCCATAAACATTACGGCGGTTTTGCGCCGATCGCTGATGCGATCCGAAAAGGACAGATCCTTGGTGTTGTTAATATGGTAGGCTGCAATAATCCTAAGATCATGTATGAAAAAGCTGTGCTTGATGTCTGTGATGTACTCCTTAAAAATAACGTACTGATCATCACAAACGGCTGTGCATCTTTCCCGCTGATGAAAATGGGATACTGTCAGACTTCAGAATTTGCATACAGCAAATGCGGGGACGGTCTTCGTGAGTTCCTGTCTCCGGATATGCCGCCTGTATGGCATGTTGGTGAGTGTATCGACAATGCCAGAAGTTCCGGGATCTTTGGCGGGATTGCAGGAGAGTTTAAGAAAAATCTCTATGAAATGCCATTTGCTTTTTCTTCTCCGGAATGGTCTAATGAGAAAGGTATTGATGCAGCACTTGGTTTCCGTCTCATGGGAATCACATCCTATCACTGCGTAGAAGCTCCGATCCATGGAGCACCGAAACTGATCAAATTCCTGAAAGAGGATACAAAAGAAACCCTGCATTCTTCCATGGTAGTAGATGCAGATCCGGTAGCTTTGGGAGAAAAGATTGTAGCAGATATGAAAAAGAAAAGAGAAGCACTGGGGATCTAACTGAATGTGGAAGATTTATACGCCTGAACAGAAGCAGAACATAATGTGCATAATTTTCGTCTAAAATCATTTTGATCAAAATTTCTCATAGACATAAGAGAAAATCTGATGTACTATAATAAACGTTGAGTATTTACAGAAAGGCAGATTTGGAAGTATGGAAGAAAAAATTCTTGATTTTATCATGGAGTATGCACAGGAGAATGAAGGAGTTCCGTTTCAGGTGATCGAGGAGAATTTTAACATCGTTATGGATGATAAGCTGAAAGATATCATCAGCGATGCGATCTGGGACAGAGATAATGTTTCCGATGTGATCGTGGAAGGCGACCGTTATGTGATCACCTGTTTTGAAGACTGATGTGAGGATATCTGTGACTGGTCGATAATGGAATTAAGAAGTCTGATTATGAGGAGAGTGCTTTTGGGGCATTCTCCTTTTTTCGTGAATTGGAATGTCTGCTTTACGTATCAGGAAAAGAATGGTATCCTAAAAGAAAAAGCAGGTTATTGTTCACAGAGTGAACAGTAACAAAAGTAGATGGGGTGGTTAAGATGAACAGCAAATATGAGATTAACACAAAAGAAAACCGGGAATTTCTGAAAAGTTCCTGCGAGGATCTTCTGAACTTCGGACACCAGTTTCCCTCTCCAAACGGCGGTTCCTATTATCTGGGGGATGACGGAACGCCATGGAAGGACAGAAACAGGGAGACCTGGATCACCTGCCGTATGGCACATGTATACAGCCTTGGCCTGATGCTTGGACATGAAGGCAGCGGAGAATTGGTGGATGCAGCTTTGAAAGGGCTGAAAGGAGAACTTCATGATGATGTGAACGGCGGCTGGTATGCAGGCGTGACACCGGATGGCGGCATTGTTCCAAATAAACAGTGCTATGCCCACGCATTTGTGATCCTGGCAGCATCATCCGCGCTGACCGCAGGAAGACCTGGGGCAAGAGAACTTCTGGAAGAGGCACTGGCTGTTTATAATAAACATTTCTGGAATGAAGAGGAAGGACTGGCCTGTGACACTTGGAATACAGAATTTACTATTTTGGATGAGTACCGTGGATTAAATGCCAATATGCACACAGTGGAGGCTTTTCTGGCGGCAGGAGATGTCACCGGGGACAAAAAATATCACATCCGTGCAGGCAGGATTATTGATCATGTGATCGGATGGGCAGAAGATAATTCCTGGAGGATCCCGGAACATTTTACAAGAGAATGGGTGGCAGATCTTGACTGCAACCGCGACCGTCCGGATGATCCGTTTAAGCCATATGGTGCAACACCGGGTCATGGAATTGAATGGGCAAGGCTGATTACACAGTGGGCACTTGCAAATTGTAAAAAAGATAAGGCCAGGTTGGAAAAATATCTCACAGCAGCCCAGAACCTTTACACGACAGCAATAAAAGACGGCTGGAATGCAGATGGTGCTCCGGGAATTGTATACACGACAGACTGGGAGGGCAAACCAGTAGTACATGACCGCATGCACTGGACACTTGCAGAAGCTGTCAATACTTCAGCAGTTCTTTACCATGTAACCGGCAAGGAAAAATATGCGAAAGACTATGCAGAGTTTATGAAGTACCTGGATGAAGTGGTCATGGATCATGAGGACGGATCCTGGTTCCATCAGCTGGATGAGCAGAATCATCTGAAAGGGACAGTATGGCCGGGAAAATCTGATCTGTATCATGCACTGCAGTCTACGTTGATCCCGTATTATCAGGCAGATACGTCCATTGCTCCGGCTGTGAAGAAAAAGCTGGAAATATAACTGAATAACCGTAAGGCAGATATTCGCTTATGAACAGGCAGTGAATGCAGATTAAGAGTATTTGTTTTATTAACTGATTATAAATAAAAACCTTCCTGTATCTGGAAAGATTTCTCATAACAGATAATTACAGATTAAAAGAAATAACCTGCACTATTTTAGAGAAATCTGCCAGGCGCAGGAAGGTTTTTTAGTTTATATGCACTGTTTCACAATACAGTAAATGTCTGAGCTTAGGTTTGCCTTGGCTCCTCTTTACTCCGTAACCTCTTTCAGATCCGAAATATCCGGCGAAGCCATCAGAGAATAATTCGTATAATAAACCACAAAACCAGGTTTCGCACCGGCAGGTTTCTTCACATGTTTCTTCTGGATGTAGTCGATCTCTACTTTAGGAGCAGAATGACCTTTGGAATACCAGGCTGCAAGACGTCCGGCCTCCTCGAAAGTACGGTCAGGCAGTTCACCGTCCTTGGTACGTACAACTACATGAGAACCGGCCATTTTTTTTGCATGAAACCACCAGTCATTTCCAGTTGCAAATTTGAAAGTCAGCTCATCGTTCTGGAAATTGTTTTTTCCGACATAGATATCAAAACCATCACTGGATATGTAGTGGAGCGGCTTTGATTTCGGCTGGGCTTTCTGGCCTTTCTTGTTGGTGTAGTGACGCTTGATGTAACCATATTCCGTCAGTTCTTCCTTGATCTGGGAAAGATCGCTCTCGGATCTTGCGATATCCAGGGCATTGGAGATGGATTCCAGATGGGAGATCTCGCTCTCTGTATCTGCGATCTGCTCTGTGACAGCCTCTTCTGTACGTTTCAGTTTCCCATACTTGTCAAAATATTTCTTGGAATTCTGAGCAGGTGTAAGAGTAGGATCAAGAGGAATGGTGATCTCCTCATTGGTATAATAATTCAGAGCCTTAAAAGATTTGCAGCCTTCCTCAAGACCATATCCGTAGGTGTTGATCAGCTCGCCGTAAACCTTGAATTTATCTTTCTTGGCTGTATCGTTCAGCTGTTTCTTCTGGATATTATATTTCTTGCGGTTACGTTCCAGAGCAGTCTGTACTACACGGCGGAGATCAGCAGATTTCTGATGGATACGTGTCAGAAGACTCTTGGTCGCATAATAGGTCTCCAGCATGGTAGAAACGCTGTCAAAAGTCTCACTGCGGTATTCACTGCCAAACTGCTGATAAGGAAATACTCCATACTCCACAGGTTCCTCACCGCGGTAAACAATGTTCGGGGTGAACTCTCTGTTCTGAACCTGTTCCATCAGTCTGAGGAATGTGTGATAAAGATGGGTACATGCAGTTTCATCCAGGGACTGTGCTGCATCACTTCCGTCAATAGAAGCGCGATAGCAGATCTCCTCAGCCATCACCGGACTCATACCTGTAAGAGAAGTGTAGAGAGCCTTGGAAATGTTCAGAGGTTTTTTGCAGATATGCTGTGTGAATTCTTCCTCGGAAACAGTAAGCGGATTCTCTTTATCCCGGGTATTCGGAATAAAATATTCTCTTCCGGGAAGAACCTCGCGGACAGAACTCATGTGGGAAGAAACATGCTTGATGCTGTCCAGGATCATTCCTTTGTCATCGCAGAAGATGATATTGCTGTGCTTGCCCATCAGCTCCATGATCAGACGCTTCCTGCATGGATCACCAAGCTCATTAAGGTGTTCCAGCTCAAATTCTACAACGCGCTCCATGCCCGGCTGCTTTACATCCAGAATGCGGGCACTGCCAATGTGCTTTCGAAGCAGCATGCAGAAGTTCGGAGCTGTCAGAGGACTGATGCGGTTCTTATCTGTAAAATAGATCAGAGGAAGAGATGCGCTTGCGCTTAAAAGAAGCCTGCGCTGTCCATTTGCACCTTTCCCGGTGATCAGAAGTTCGTCGTTTTCAGGCTGGGCGATCTTGTTGATACGGCCGCCTTTTAAATTATCGTCGATCTCTGCAACAAGGGCAGAGACTGTAATTCCGTCAAATGCCATGATTATACCTCCATTTCAACATCAATTATTATAACAGTAAAAAAAGAGTTTGACTAGGGTTTTGGAATGAACTATAATAAATCCGTATGCAATCATTGGCTGTTACCAGCAGATGATAAACTTGAAAGGCAGTATTGGAGGATAACATGATAAAGAGTATGACCGGCTTCGGCAGAGCAGAAGCAGTATCTAAAGAGAGAAAGGTTTCTGTTGAGCTGAAATCCGTCAATCACAGATATCTGGATCTGAACATCAAGATGCCGAAACGACTCAGCTATTTTGAGGGAGAGATCCGAAATGTGATGAAGACTTATATCCGCCGCGGCAAGGTAGATGTATTCATCACCTACGAAGATTATACAATGGGCGGAATGGCTCTGAAATATAATGCAGAGCTGGCGAAACAGTATCTTGGATATTTAAACCAGATGAGCGAGGAACTGGGAATCGAGAATGATATCCGTGTTTCCACACTTTCCAGATATCCGGATGTATTTACCATGGAAGAACAGGCTCCGGATGAGGAAGAACTGTGGAGTTTTCTGGAAGGCTCTCTTCATGAGGCATGCCGCAAGTTTGTGGAGACCCGTGAGCGTGAAGGCAGCAATCTGAAGCGGGATCTTCTTGAGAAACTGGACGGACTTGAAGCGAAAGTCGATGTTGTGGAGAAACGTTCCCCTGAAGTTGTGAAGGCCTACAGAGAGAAGCTGGAAGCCAAGATGCACGAACTTCTTGAGGATAACCAGATTGATGATTCCAGGATTGCCGCAGAGGTGATACTTTTTTCCGATAAGATCTGCAATGATGAGGAGACTGTACGCTTAAGAAGCCACATCCACGGTATGCGCAAGATCCTGGATGAGAATGAGGGCGTAGGACGTAAGATGGATTTTATGGCACAGGAGATGAACCGTGAGGCGAATACGATCCTTTCCAAGTCCAATGATCTTACAGTATCCAATGCGGCCATTGATCTTAAGACAGAGATCGAGAAGATCCGTGAGCAGATCCAGAATATCGAGTAACTATCCGGAAACAGGCACCGGCAGAAAAGGAGAGCGGAAATGGCGAAACTGATCAATGTAGGTTTTGGAAATGTTGTGAATTCAGTCAAGATCGTGGCAGTGGTAAGTCCGGATGCTGCACCTGTGAAGCGCATGATCCAGAGCGTCAAGGGAACACGTACCCTCATTGATGCCACACAGGGAAGAAAGACCAAGGCAGTGATCGTCACATCAGATGATCATCTTGTACTTTCCGCTCTGCAGCCGGAAACCATTGCGAAGAGATTTTCGGAGGCGTATGGAGAGGAAGAGAGGGAGGAAGGAAATGAGTAAGGGAATTTTAGTTGTTGTTTCGGGCTTTTCCGGTTCCGGAAAAGGTACCGTCATGAAACGGCTGATGGAGAAATATGACAATTACGCATTATCTGTTTCTGTTACTACCAGAAATCCAAGACCAGGTGAGAAGGACGGAGAGGCCTATTTCTTCCGTACAAAAGAAGAATTTGAGCAGATGATCCAGGAAGATGACCTGATCGAGTACGCACAGTATGTAGAGAATTATTACGGTACTCCACGTAAATATGTGGAAGAGCAGCTGGCATCCGGCAAGGATGTGATCCTGGAGATCGAGATCCAGGGAGCTATGAAGATCCGTGAGAAATTCCCGGATACACTGCTTGTATTCGTCTGCCCGCCATCTATGGAAGAGCTTAAGAACCGTCTCGTAGGAAGAGGAACTGAGACTCTGGATGTGATCAACGGACGCCTTAGAAGAGCCGTTGAGGAATCCAAGGGAATGGATAAATATGATTACCTTCTGATCAATGATGATCTGGAGGAATGCGTTGATACACTTCATGAGACCATCCAGTGCGAGCGTATGCGTGCATCCAGGAACCATGATTTTGTATCCAGGATTCAGAAAGAAGCAGAAGCTTTTTTATAAATACCAATTAACAAGTTAAATACGGCCCTGCCGTTACAGAAGGGAGAAAAGATATGATACATCCATCTTATTCAGAATTAATTGAGGCTATCAACACAAACAACGAGGACGACGATGAGGCTCTCGTGCTGAACAGCCGTTATTCTCTTGTACTTGCAGCAAGCAAACGTGCCCGTCAGCTGATCGCCGGAGCAGAACCGCTTGTACCTGGCGCAGCAGGCAAGAAACCGCTTTCCGTTGCGATTGATGAGCTTTACAAAGGTAAAGTAAAGATCCTTCCGGGACAGGAAGAAGAGGAAGAGATCGAAGCTCTGGAAACAGAGAAAGAAGCTCTTGAGGCTGCAGAAGGTGAGACTGCTGAAGCAGAGACTGCCGAGCAGGAAGCGGAGTAATCTATGAGAGTATTATTCATTTCTCTTGGCTGTGACAAGAACCTGGCTGATTCCGAGGAGATGCTGGGACTGCTTACAGCCAGAGGTCATGAGATCGTAGATGATGAGACACAGGCTGATGCGATTGTGATCAACACCTGCTGCTTTATCAAAGATGCCAAGGAAGAGAGTGTGGAGAACATTCTCGAGATGGCGGAATACAAGAAGTCAGGTTCCTGCCGTGCGCTGGTTGTTACCGGATGTATGGCACAGCGTTACCAGAAAGAGATCATTGATGAAGTTCCGGAGGTAGATGCTGTTCTTGGAACTACTTCCTACGGCGATATTGTGAAGGCCCTGGAAGAGGCAGCAGCTGGTAATCATTTTGAGGAATACCGTGATATTGATTATCTTCCGGACACAGGAAGCAAACGAGTTCTCACAACTGGCGGTCATTTCGGATATTTGAAGATCGCAGAAGGCTGTGACAAGCACTGTACTTATTGTATTATCCCGAAGCTTCGCGGAAAATTCCGAAGCGTTCCCATGGAGCGTCTGATCGCTCAGGCAGAGGATATGGCAGAGCAGGGTGTGAGGGAGCTGATTCTGGTAGCCCAGGAGACCACCGTTTACGGTAAAGACCTCTATGGGAAAAAATCTCTTCACATTCTTTTACAGAAACTCTGTGAGATCAAAGGCATCCGCTGGATCCGAGTTCTTTACTGTTATCCTGAGGAGATCTATGATGAATTGATCGAGACTATCCGCGATGAGAAGAAGATATGTCATTATCTGGACATTCCGATCCAGCATGCTTCAGACCGTATTCTTAAGAGAATGGGCCGCCGTACTTCCAAGCAGGAGCTGATCGACATTGTCGGAAAGCTTCGCAAAGAGATTCCGGATATCGTACTGCGTACAACGTTGATCACCGGATTCCCAGGTGAGACAGAGGAAGACCATGAAGAACTGAAAGAGTTCGTAGATGAGATGGAATTTGACCGTCTTGGTGTCTTCACTTATTCACCGGAGGAGGATACTCCGGCAGCAGAGATGGCAGATCAGATCCCGGAGGAAGTGAAGGAAGAAAGAAGAGATGAGCTGATGGAACTTCAGCAGGAGATCTCTTATGACAAGGGGCAGGACCGCATCGGTCAGGAGCTTCTTGTTATGATCGAAGGTAAAGTTGCAGATGAAAGTGCCTATATCGGACGTACCTACGGGGATGCACCGAAGGTTGACGGGTACATTTTCGTTCAGACAGGCGAACTGCTTATGACAGGTGTTTTTGCAAAGGTACGTGTGACGGGCGCGCTTGAGTATGATTTGATAGGAGTGCTTGGCGATGAATACACCGAATAAACTGACAGTTGCAAGAATGATACTTGTACCGTTTCTTGTAGTTTTCATGCTGACAGGATGGGGCGGAGAAGCCAACCGCTGGATCTGTCTTGCGATTTTTGTCGCAGCAAGTGTGACAGACTGGTTCGACGGCCACCTTGCCAGAAAATATAATCTTATAACCAACTTTGGAAAATTTATGGATCCTCTGGCAGACAAGCTTCTTGTATGCTCTGCCATGATCTGTATGATCGAGCTTGACAGGCTTCCGGCCTGGGTTGTGATCATTATCATTGGACGTGAGTTTATCATCAGCGGCTTCCGTCTGATCGCTGCCGAGAACGGAGTTGTCATTGCCGCAAATTACTGGGGAAAATTCAAAACAGTTTCCCAGATGATCATGATCATACTTCTGATCGTGGATTTTGGAGGAGTTTTTGCAATACTGACAGAAGTATTTATCTGGCTGTCTGTTGCACTGACTGTTATTTCTCTGCTGACTTATATCATGCAGAACCGAAAAGTTCTTTCCATGCAGGAGTAGGGATTCGAGTATACGAAAGGAGTTTCTTTCTATGATCACAGAACTGGTATCCGTGGGAACAGAGATCCTTCTGGGAAATATCGTAAATACCAACAGTGCCTATCTTTCTGAGAAATGTGCGCTGCTTGGGTTAAGTGTTTACTATCAGGATGTAGTAGGTGATAATGAGGGACGTATGCGGGATGTGATCCAGACCGCACTGGACCGTTCTGATGTTGTGATCCTTACAGGAGGCCTTGGACCAACTGAGGACGACATCACCAAGGAAGTGACTGCTGATCTGATGGGAATGCCGCTTGAGGAAGATTCCCACTCAAGGAAACTGATCGATAAATATCTGAAGGAATATGAGAAAAACAATCCTCAGAGACGTATCACAAAGAATAACTACAAACAGGCTATGGTTCCAAAAGGAGCGATTGTCCTTGACAATCATAACGGAACTGCACCGGGACTGATCCTGGAGAAGAACGGAAAGACTGCGATCCTTCTTCCTGGACCGCCTAATGAGATGAAGCCGATGTTTGAGGAATATATCGTTCCGTATCTGCAGAAGAACCAGCCTGAGATCATAGTGTCTCAGATGGTGAAGATTAGCGGTATCGGTGAGAGTCAGGTTGCAGAGGAGATCCAGGATCTGATCGAAAGCCAGACCAATCCTACCATTGCACCTTATGCTAAAACAGGAGAGGTACATCTTCGTGTAACTGCAAGTGCAGAGAATGAAAAAGCCTGCAAAAAACTAATCAAACCGGTTGTAAAAGAACTGAAGAAACGCTTCGGTGAGAATGTTTTTGCAACAGATGAGAGCAAGACACTGGAAGAGGCGGTGGTTGATCTTCTGAAAGAAGAAGGTCTCAAGCTTTCCCTGGCAGAGTCTTTAACTGGCGGCATGATCGCCCAGCGTATCGTGAATGTATCCGGTGCATCAGATGTGTTCGGATATGGTTTTGTCACGTACAGCAACAAGGCGAAACATAAGTGTCTTGGTGTGAAGAAATCCACTCTCAAGGAAGAGGGAGCAGTATCTGCCAAATGTGCCAGAGAGATGGCTAAAGGGGTATGCAAGGAATCTGGTGCAGACATCAGTATTTCTGTAACAGGACTTGCAGGACCAGGAGGCGGAACAGAAGAAACACCCGTAGGAACTGTATTTATGGGCTGCTGCTACGAAGGCAGAACTGTTGCAAAAGAGTTCCATTTCACAGGAAACCGCATGCGGATCCGTGAGCAGACTACTGCACATGCACTGGCTATGCTTCGTGACTGCATCATTATGGGGATTCCAAAGAAATAAGATAGAGATGAATATATGTGCTGTGTTTATGTTAGTGGGAGTTTTCGTATTCTGCCTATGTAGACGCAGCACTTATATTTTACAGACAATAATAATAATATGATATGGGTGTCAAAACATAATAATTATCGTCCATAGTAATCTATGTTCCTTG
>CAVBVT010000091.1:0-11841 GCA_963598855.1 Eggerthellaceae bacterium | reverse complement strand
GTACTGGCTCTTGGAGTATTTTTGTTCCTTGAATTTTTCCTCAGCGTCCTGATTCCAGCATCCAGCGGCTCGTTCCTGATATTTCTGCTGCTTTTTGCACTGGATCTGGGAGCTTTCTACTGGATGTACAAAGTTGCACTTGGGCGTGAGCTGCTTCTTGACGGACTGAAACGGATCACAGACGGAGAACTTTCCTACAAGATCCCGGAAGAAAATCTTCGGGGTGACCAGAAAGAAATGGCCCGGTATATCAACCGTATCGGAGACGGTCTTGACGCAGCCGTGGAAAAAAGTCTCAAAGATGAGCGTATGAAAACAGAGCTGATCACCAATGTTTCCCACGACCTGAAAACACCGCTGACTTCTATCATCAACTACGTGGATCTTCTGAAAAGAAAAAATTTCACTGATCCGGAAGTGCTCAATTATCTTGAAATCCTAGATTCTAAGTCACACCGCCTGAAAAGCCTGACTGAAGATGTTGTGGAAGCTTCCAAAGCAAGCACCGGCAATATTTCCCTGGAAATGGCTGAGCTGAATTTTGTAGAGATGCTTTATCAGGTAATGGGAGAATTTGAAGAACGTTTTTCGGAACATCATCTGATGCTGATGACCCATTTCCCGGACTCTCCTGCTGTGATCTATGCAGACGGACGCAGAATGTGGCGCATTCTGGAAAACCTTTTCGGCAATATCCTGAAATATGCTATGGAGAACACCCGTGTCTATGCAGAGGTACTTCTTGAAAACAATATGGTTATCTTCACGCTGAAAAATATTTCTGCACAGCCATTAAATATTCCTGCCGAAGAACTGACCGAACGCTTTATCCGCGGCGACGTTGCCAGAAATACAGAAGGCAGCGGGCTTGGGCTTTCCATTGCACAGAGCCTGACTGAACTTCAGGGTGGAGTTTTCGAACTTTACCTGGACGGAGATCTCTTTAAGGTCTGCCTGAAATTCCCTGTGAGACAAACTCCAGAACTGCCGGAAACTGATACAAAAGTTATATCAGATCAGCCGGAGAAATAAGGCATATATTGCTGGGACTTGCCTGATTTGGTTAAACTTAACACGAAAATTTCCTGCTCACCAACTTCACAAACAAACATAAGAAATTCTAATCTGAAAACCAAAAAAGAACAGCTGAGAATCGAAAAAACAAAAACTCAGCTGTTCTTTTTTATATTCCTGTCTTATTTATGTTCTTATCTTACGCTATCTCAAACCTTGATCGTGATCTCTCTGTCTGTACGGTTATACTTATAATACCGCACTCCAGCTGCATCCAGCATCTTCTTGGATGCGATCACAGACGGAGTATCTGCATATTTATCGCAGTCATACACTATCGTCTTGATCCCTGCCTGAATGATAGCCTTGGCACATTCATTACAGGGAAACAGTGAAACGTAAAGCTTTGCACCTTCCAGGCTTCCGCCTCTGTAATTTAAAATAGCATTCAACTCACTATGTGTGACATAGAGATATTTGGTATCCAACGGATCTCCCTCTCTTCCCCAGGGAAACTCATCATCTGAACATCCCTTGGGAAATCCGTTGTACCCCATAGACAAGATCTTGTTGTCCTCACTTACGATACAGGCACCAACCTGAGAATGGGGATCCTTGGAACGCATGCCTGAAAGCATGGCAACTCCCATAAAGTACTCATCCCAGGAAAGATACCCCTGCCGTTTCTGTCCTTTTTTCTCCATACGGCAATCCTCTTTTCTTTAGTCCTCGATCATATTGATTCTTCTGATATGACGCTCATCATTGGAAAACGGCGTATCTAAGAATGTATCTACGATCTTCAGTGCAAGTCCAGGACCTACCACACGTCCGCCCATTGCAAGGATATTTGCATTATTGTGAAGTCTTGTAGCCTCTGCTGTAAAACAGTCTGTGCAAAGTGCCGCACGGATTCCCTTGAATTTATTAGCTGTAATGGAGATTCCGATACCTGTTCCGCAGATCAGGATTCCATTCTCACATTCCCCGCTCTGAACAGCCTGCGCAACTTTTTTTCCATATACCGGATAATCTACAGATTCCGGTCCGCTGCATCCGAAGTCCTTGTACTCAAGTCCTCTCTCTTCCAGATGTTTCTTAACCTCCTGCATCAGCTCATATCCGCCGTGATCACATCCCAGTGCTATCATTTTCTTTTTCCTCCTGTACATTAATAATTTTATGACCAGCCGCTTTCAGTAAGCGGTTCATGATCGCCTGTCCCATTCTTGGTGTAAAAAATGCCTCTGAGTAAATGGCACTTACATTACAGCTGTCAAAATCACGCAGTACCTCATAGAGATGGTGCGCAATAGTTTCCTCCTGCTCGCGGCTTCCGATGCTCTTGATAATACCGTGGGAATATCTGCCTTTCGTCTCATCCGTTGCAATGATACCCACTTTCTGTCCCTTCTCTTCCGATTCTTTCGCTCTCTTTTCTATCTCAGCGATTACCTGCTCTGTCGGGCCTTCTACAATGGCAAGGTCTGCTTTTGGAGCATAATGACGGTACTTCATTCCCGGGGCCTTCGGATGTACCTTACTGTCCGGCTTGATCAGTCCCTTATCCATCCGTACATCACCCAGTGTTTCCTGCAGCATTTCCAGTGAAATATAACCAGGTCTCAGAACAACCGGAACATCCTCTGTGAAATCCACGATCGTAGATTCCAGGCCGATATTTACCTGTCCGCCATCAATGATCATATCAATGGCCTCACCCAGGTCTTCTTCCACATGCTGTGCAGTGGTAGGACTTGGTCTTCCGGAAGTATTGGCACTTGGTGCTGCCACATATCCCCCTGCTGATCGGATCAGCTCCTGAGAGATCCGGTCACTTGGGAATCGTACAGCAACGCTGTCAAGCCCCCCTGTTGTCTCCTTTGGCACAATATCTGCTTTCGGAAGGATCATAGTCAGCGGACCCGGCCAGTATTTATCAGCCAATATCCTTGCCTTCTCGGGAACTTCTGTAACGATCCTATCAAGATCACGGATATCTGCAATATGTACGATCAACGGGTTATCAGAAGGTCTTCCCTTGGCTGCATAGATCTTCATAGAAGCCTTAGGGTCAAGTGCATTGCCCCCAAGACCATATACCGTCTCTGTAGGAAATGCCACAAGGCCGCCATTTTTCAGGATCTCACCGCCTCTTCTGATCGCATCTTTATCTATATTTTCCGCTGTCATTACTGCTATTTCTGCTTTCATCTTACGCTCCATTACTGTCTGATGTAAATTCCCTGCTCTTCAATGAAATCTTCCAGATCCTGCAGCGCATCCTGCGCCCATGTCTCCGATTTCTGAAAAGCCTCCGGGAAAAACATCTCTTTTACAATCTTTTTACCTGTTTCTGTCTTAAAAATCTTCTCTGCACTTTTCCTGATATGTTCTTTATCAAGGCCATCCTCAAAATAATTTACAAGGAAATCAGCCTCAACCAGAACCTGATAATCCAGCCCGTCAATATCCTTGTATGTATGATGATGCCCAACCAGATACTCCACTCTTTTTATCACATTCTCACGGAAACCAAGTCTGGTCATCATCTCACGCGCAGCTGCCGGTCCTTCCTTTTCCTGAGTCTTACCGTCAGACCGGCCATATTTCTCCATTCCGATCTTAATTCCAATATCATGGACAAGTGCTGCAGCCTCGAGTATATACATCTGTTCTTCATCCAATCCCTCTGCCTGACCGATCAGCCTGGAAAAACTGTGCACTTTCACAAAATGCTGGATATGCTTGGGATCCCCCTGGTAAAACCGGATCATTTCCATATAGAGTCTGTCAATTCTGTTCATAATATACTCCTCCTCTCAACTGCCATGCCGCAGCCCACACTATAATATGGGCTGTATTCTGTAATAGTCCTATTATAGCGTTGTTATGGAAAAATTGTCAATCCTGACGCCCTGCATGATTCATAGAATATTACCTGTGAACAGTGACTGCCAATGCTCACAAAACATCTCGCAAAACATTATCACTGAACAGCAACAATATAAGTTCCTGTCATATCATCCTCATAGACAATGCTTCCAAGACTCTGAAGCAGACTGTCATTTAGTGCTGTACCATATTTCTCCTGTTCCTGGCCGCCTACGAATATATAGGAAACGTCATATCTCTTGATCAGTTCTTTCACTGTCTCTTCATCTGTGGAAGTGTAGATCGTCTCTATATCCGCACTTTTCTCATTCAGATCCGGCACATCATTTCTCCAGAGCCACTCATGTACATACCATCCAAGAACTGTCGGAAGTCCTGTTGATGCGGAAACTCTCTCATAACCTGTGTAACTGTCTCCATTCGCCTCCAGAACAACCGGTGAACCTTCGATATTTTCTTTCAGCCAGCGGATCGCAGCTGCATCCTGCGGAAAATCGCTCTCAAGGAAAGTCGTTGCATCCAGGCCTTGATACTGAGACGGATCCCACACTTCTCCAAACCAGGAATGAACTGCATTTCCAAAATATCCCACTGTCCAGATCAGCACAAGAAGTCCTGCCCCTGAAAGAATCCGGAATATCTTCTGTTTCGATACTGCGATCAGTCTGTAGATTCCATATCCCATTGTCATTCCAAAAAGAATATACGCCTGATACGTAAGCTTAAACATGGTGTTTGCCCTGGCATTTCCATTTTCATAAATATCTCTTACATACACAAGCTCCGGGATCACGATCAGTCCAATGGCACACAGGCCCATAATTATGGCAAACAGATCCGGAACAGAAACAGCCTCCATCAGTCTGTACAGGCTCTTTTTCTTCATGCCTTTCAGCTTCTCCATAAGAATGGATACAATCAGCAGTACTGTAAGGATCACAGGAAGCCCCCAAAGGATCACAAGCTGGTACCACAGAGAATGATGCTGTGCCAGTGCCACACCCTGTACCATAGTATCAAATTTCAAAGTAAACGGCAGTATCACAAGATAGGAAACTGCGATGATCTCCACAGCCTGCACAGCTGTCACTGCCAGGATACGGACAGCTTTTCCCTCAAAACGGATGATATTTGCAAACAGTACCACTCCGCCTGTCACAACAAAATAGATCACAAAATCCCAGTAGTTAGTCCACTGAAACATCCCCAGAAGTACCGATGCCAGGATGATATGAGGCATCAGAAGCTGTCTGAGCCAGAAATCCCTTGGATCCTGCTTCTCAGGCTCCGGCCCTCTTTTCCGTATCATTTTCATCCAGGCATAGAGAAGTCCTACCAGAAAGATCACAAACATCACATTGACTACATGTGCATGAAGATCACCAAGTACAAAAGAATAGCACGGAAATTCATGGATCGTTTTATCACTGTCATTTACCGGATTGTATCCAATATAACGGGTAGCATCCGGGAACCAGTAGCTTGAAGTCTCCTCCACGCCTTTCAGTTTCTGGATCAGCGGAATCACGCAGCGATATACAATATAATGGACATTTCCGGCAATGGAAACTGCTACTCCTGCTGTCACGCCAGCCACAGAAGGAAGATATTTCTTTCTTCCCTCCATATGTCCGTACAGTCTGTCCTTCATCATCTGACGAACCAAAGAAAACGGCAGCACAAAGGCAAAGGCAGCCACAAAAGTACGCATCAGATTGTAGGTAACTTCCACTCTGCTGCCTGTAAGTTTTGTAAGAAACACTGCGAAATACTGTCCGCCGTAATAATAGTTGATCGTTCCTTCAGAATACCAGAGATCACGGGCAGGAAGTGTAGTGCTGCGCATCATGGCTTCCATAAATCCGTAATCCATGAATTTTTCAGTTCCATATGCCTGCGGACGAAATCCCGCCAGGTATGTCCACATAAGAAAGATCCCGAAAAACAGCAGTTCTTCACGAACGATAAGCCTGGTCTTTCCTGTCGGATAACACTCGATATCTTTTTTTAACTGAATATGGAAAATTACCGCACAGATCACTGCACACACAACAGACACTCCAATGCACACAGCTGATGTAAAGGATAAGATCTCTACAGCCACTAGAAACCATGTAAAAAATCCAGTTACAGCAATAGCCAGCACTTTTGAAAAAAGCCAGCCTTTGTCTTCAAACCCTTCAAATAATCTTCCAGTCAAAGGCATGGCTACCATTCCCATAAATAATGCCAGAAGCCACCATGTCCAAAATGTCCACACATCTCCCTGCAGAAGATACGCAGAAAGCACAGCCAGAATTACTGCCGCTATACTCTCCGGAAGTATTTCCCTGATTTTTGTTTTCATCGGTTCGTTCCTCCTGTATCAGATCCTGTGGCGCAGGCGGACAAAATCTCCAAATGCCTGTCTGCCGATTCCTACGATCCGCTTCATATTAATAGAATTCTTTCCTGCCTGACGGGGACGGAAAGTGATGGGAATATACTCTACATGCAGATGATGTTTCTCATAGATCACAGTCATCAGCACATTGGAGAGAAAGAATCCGTCAGGGATCCTTCCCAGAACTTTCTCCAGCTGTTTTCCGCGCATCAGACGATATGGAGTATTCGCATCTTTTACCCACGTTCCAAAGATCAGAAACAGCACAAGACGCAGAACCCTCGTCACAAAAAGCCTGGAAAGCCCGTCTTCTCGTTTTTTACGGTAGCCGATGAGAAGCCCGCATTTTTTTCGTTTTTCCCAGAACTGCCAGAACTCTTCAGGCAAAGTCTGTCCGTCTGAATCTGTCTGGAATACATAATCTGCACCTGCATCAACAGCGTAATGATAACCTTTCAGAATGGTTCCGCCATGTCCTTCATTTGGCTTGTCAATCCCTATCAGGCGATCATATTTCTCCTGATATTTCTGTATTTTCTTATATGTTCCATCTTTACTTCCATCATTAAGGATCACCAGCCGGCTGTCTCCGCCGATCTTCTCCACTACCGGATACCACTGCTCGATCACAGAACCGATATTTTTCTCTTCATTGTATGCCGGCATAATAATATATAAACTATCTTGCTTCATAGATTCTTATTCTCCCATCCTCCGAAGTATAAACCAACGGATATGTCTCGCTGATAATGTCTTCACGGCATTCCTGGCTTTCAAATGACATTCCATCCTCAAACAGAATATACGTGATCTTCTCCTGATTCACTGTCTCTTTTAGCTCATACTGATCATCTGTTGTATAGATCGTCACAGCCTGCGCTGCCCTGTAATAAGTATCATATCCAGCTGACCACGCATAATAAGGCCATCCGCAGTAAAGCATCACGCCTGACATCGTTACTTCATTCATGGTATACTCCGGTGTCAGGATCAGATCATCTTTATTCAAATTCTCACAAAGCCAATCTGTAAGATCACTGTTCATATCTACAGTCATCCGATGTCCGGAATCATTATCTCTCAGAATGATCACATAATCATAAATTCCCGTCAAAGTAAGACAGATGCAAAGAACCGCGCAAGTCATTCTGCCCGCCCATTTCTTCCAGCCGTCTTTTCCCATAAGGAAAATCCCTCTCATAGCCCAGCCCCAGAAAATAGCTGTAAACGCATAGGAGATCATCACATACTTATGATTTACATTGATATCCGGTGTCAGCGATACCAGAAATGCAAATGCCAGCGGAAGCAGAAATCCGAACAGAACGGCGCGTTCTTTTCTTTTCAAAAAAATCACAGCCACGACCAGCCCCACAAAGAAAAATCCGCTGATCTCTGCAAGATATCCGATCACACCGATGAGATTTTTATTCTCAGCCAGAAATCCCCAGTAAAAAGAAGGACTCATCACACTTCCAGATACAAAGATCTTTGACTGAAGCTCTGAGAAAAATACTGCCAGCACCGCGCAGATAGCATAATCCATCTTGCCATCGGAAAACACTGCCATTCCAGCCAGGATCAGAAGTCCCCCGATCAGGGCTGCACCATTCCAGAATGCAGTCAGCCCCAAAAATACTCCAAGCAAAACCGCAGCTTCAATATTCCTGCAGACCCACGCTTCTTTTGAAAAGATCCTTTTTCCGATCCACGTCAGACCTTTTTCACTGTGACTGCACCCTGCTTCCAGCCATTCCATAAAAATCCACACAGCTGCCGCAACTATCAAAAGCCCGAATGCCAGATGCCTCTGATTCAAATACACATTAAAATTCCAGAGTCCCCAGTTTTCATTAGCTGTATAACCGATAAAAGAAGTATTCTCTCTCAACGTTTCCACCAAATCTCCTGAGCGGAAATGTTCCCAGAGATACTGCCAGAACGCAGTACCGCTGCGGAAAATGAAAAACACGATTGCCGCGGCTCCTGCCCAGAAACTTCGGAACATCCGGTAACTGATCGCATAAAGGATCATAAGAAATCCCACCAGGGAGAAAATACTCACCAGATTATATCCAATATCGATTCTCATTCCCAGATATTCCAGATTTCCCACAAGAAACTGGAACATAAAATGATATTTCACATCCTGCCCGCCATAATGCGGATACTGGGTAGGAAAATTATTTCCCCTGGAAAAAGATCTCATCATTGCTGTGTGCGGAGCATAATCCCCAAATACCGAAAAACCAGAATACAGGATCCCATCTTTCATGTGAAAAACATAAAACATCATCCATGTTACAAATATAGTTAGCACTGAAAATAAAATAATTTCTTTTCTGAGGATCCATTTTCTGGAAAGCATGCCCTCTGCTGCCGGAAAAATATTCTTCTTTTTTTCCTTAAAAAGAACTGCCAGTATCAGAACTGCCGCAGTCATCACGATCAGATCTCCATAAAAAAGAGGATGCTCTGCTCCCGCACACGCGCTGAGCATCCAGGAAATGATATAAGCAGCCCATGTAAGCATCAGAACTCCGGTTCCAAAAGCTACAGGCAGTGTTATCCATATCCGATTTCCATTTTCAGCTGTCTTGTGCGGAAACAGACACCCCACTGCTTCCATTCCTGTTAATATACATAATATAAGATAAATGATTCCAAGCATAGGACTCTCCTTAATTCACGTAAAGTATAGCAGAATAGCCTTCCTATGAAAAGGCTATTCACATTTTTTTCAATTTTTTTCGTTTTTCTCTGATACCAGATATTCATCGATCCCGTCAGCTATGGCTAAAGCTACTTTCTGCTGGTAATCATCTTTCTGCAAAAGTCCGGCTTCATCCGGATTGGTAAGAAATCCGCATTCCACGATATTGATCACGCCTTCACTTCTCTTCAGCAGATAGTACGTCCTGTTCCCTTTTGCTGCCCGCGGCCGCTGGATTTCCAGCTGCTGATTCATTTTTTCCTGGATAGCAAGTGCCAGTTTCTTTCCCTGTTCAGAATCTTCATAAAAAAACACCTGGGGACCTTTTACAGCCGGATCACTGTAACTGTTCTGATGGATACTGACAGCAAGCAGCGGCCTGTATTCTTTCATCAGAGCAATACGATTCTGAAGATCCTGCGCTTTCATATTCTTTGTATTTTCCTCATAAAGACCTTTATCTTCTTCTCTTGTCATGGCAACTGTGTAGCCTCTTTTTTCCAGTACTTTTTTCAGTTTCATGGATATCTCAAGATTAATGCCTTTTTCTTTAAGGCCATCCACTCCCACCATTCCGGAATCCACACCGCCGTGGCCAGCATCCACCAGGATCACTTTTTCTTCCTTAATATTCCCGGACACATTCACAAGTTTTCCTGCTGTCTCAGCCGCCTCTCTTGACAATATGTAAAAGCACAGCAGCATAAGAACTGCCATTCCCGTTTCGATCAGATGTTTTTTCACGCAAAACACCCCCGGCATATTTAGTTAAATATATGCTGTCGGGAGTGTTTTTATCATTGCACTGCTGCAATGTTTCTTCTTTGGTTTAAGTAATCTATAACTATCAGGAAAGATTCTCTGTAATGGTCTGCCAGATCCCACTGTTCTCAAATCCCAGTTTCCACTCAGCCACACCTGCAAGTTTATATTTGGAAATCAGCTTTACTTTCTCTGCAATGGACTGGGCATCTTCCAGCCAGATCTGATATGTAGCACCATCGCCTTCATAGGTACCGTAATTCTGGCTTGTGGTCTTATCCCAGTAGGTCTCTGCTCCATTATCCGTGATCGCCTGCTGTGCCTGATCCATTCCGATGGCCTCACTTGTCAGCGCACCTCCATCCGTTGTCTTCCAGAGTCTGGTATAAAACGGAACTGCAAGAATCGTTCTCTCTGCCGGGACTTCTGTAAGTGTATCTTTCACGCCCTGCTCCACCCATGGAAGAGATGCTACTGATCCGGCATCAGAACCCACATAATGTTCATCATATCCCATAATGATCACATAATCGGTAACTTTTCCCTGTTCGGCTCTGTCATAATGACTTGTAAAATTCTCTGGAACCGGATTGTCCACAGAAAGCACCAGATTATTCTCATGACACTGAATAGAAAGTTCCCGGAGAAACTGCAGGAAATGGATTCCAACATCCTCACTTAAAGACTCAAAATCCACATTGATTCCATCCAATCCTACTTTTAATGCACTTGTGATCAGCTGATTCTCCAGATTCTGTCTCGCACTGGTACTTGAAAGAACTGTAGTCGTGCTCATATTCTCACTGAAATTATCCACAAGGCCCCACACTTTCAGACCTTTCTCATGAGCCTGCATCACATAATCTCCAGATGCAATGCTGGTTATATTTCCCGAATTATCTGCAACAGAAAACCAGGTAGGTGAGATCACATTCACACCTGTCATGTTCTGTGTCGCATCTGCGAAATAACTGTTGGCATCCGTGCTTGTTGTCTGATGCCATACCAGATTCACCGGTTCATCCATCGTCAGATACGTATATGATTCTGACTTGAACTCTCTCTCATAAGTAGTTGTGTCCGCTGCACTTACTCTCTTCTTCTGAACATAGCCGATATAACCATCATCTGTAGCCACCTGATCCCAGTCCTCACCTTCATTGATCAGACGAAGAACCGTGTCTTTCGGAACATTTGTAAGGATTTCTGATTTAATCCCACCGCGGTAACGGATCACTGTGTCTTTTTTCGCTGTAACAGTTTCTATGTTGCTGAATTTATTCTGTATTGCGATCCTGTCCGGATCTTTATATATATATGCATCGATGTCTGTATACTTTTTAACATAATCAAGATGAAGATACACACTGTCATCTTTCAGCCATACCATTTTGCCTGCACTGTCTGAAGCTGCTTCTTCTGTGAGGCTGGACGGAGTCGCATACAGGATCTTCTTATTTTCACTATCCCAATAATATCTCTGATTGAGATATCCATCTACCACATCAATGGGAAGATACACATCATCACCGGAAATCAGTGCTTTCTGCTCAAGCTTCTCCGTTCCCAGTATCAATACTGCTTCTCCCTCTCCATTCTGTCCATAATAATCAGACAGATTCATCTGCTTCCTGGTTGGAATAAGTTTATTGATTCCATAAGCAGCTCCTCCTATAAGAGCTACCAAAACGATCAACAGACATACCACCAGGACAGGCATGTGTTTTTTTGTCATTTTTTCTTCCTTTCGGCATTAAATACTATAACAGCCTTTTTATTATATCATACTTTATCTGTGTTTCGGTATAAAAATCGACATTTTATATTTTGTTTAGATTTCCTTTGACACAGGCTGCGGATGTCTTTTTACTGTGTAATGTATGAGCTTAGGGGAAACTTATCAGATCTGCTTATTATTAAAAAACATCCACAGCCTGTCCTTTTTTACATGTTTCGTATAAAATCAAAGCTTACACAGGCGATATTGCCTTTCTCATCTTCTGTATAATCCCGCATGTATGCCCCATCTTCTGCAATTTGACAGGCTTTTGCAATTTTCTTCGGAGTGCTGGGT
>CAVBVT010000090.1:0-11950 GCA_963598855.1 Eggerthellaceae bacterium | reverse complement strand
GGTACTGCCGCCTTTTTGCTGCGGCGATTTTCACAGAGGAGAGCAGCACATGTTCGTCAGTGCAGGAATGGGAGAGCATACTATTCCGCTGCGGATCCATAATCCCAGGGAGCTCCTTGTGATCGATGTAAAATCTTCCGAAAAAAGAAATGAGGAACAATAAATGGCCATATCCGTTAAACTGAATGTGTTCGAAGGTCCACTGGATCTGCTCCTTCACCTGATCGACAAAAATAAGATCGATATCTATGACATTCCGATCGTGGAGATCACAGATCAGTATATGGAATACCTTCACTCTATGGAAAAAGAAGATCTTGGTGTTATGAGTGAGTTTCTGGTCATGGCAGCTACGCTTCTTGATATCAAGTGCAAGATGCTTCTTCCCAAGGAGATCAATGAGGAAGGAGAGGAGGAAGATCCAAGAGCAGAACTTGTTCAGAAACTTCTGGAATATAAGATGTACAAATATATGTCCTATGAACTGAGAGACAGGCTGGGTGAGGCAGCAGGCGTCTACTACCGCAAACAGGACCTTCCAGATGAGGTGAAGCAGTATGAACCGCCTTCAGATCCCCAGGAGCTTTTAAGAGGTCTGACACTGGAGCGGATGAATGCGATCTATCGAGCCCTGATCCGCCGCCAGGAAAACAAGATTGACCCGATCCGAAGCAAATTCGGCCGGATTGAAAAAGAGGAGATCAGCCTGTCGGACAAACTTCTGGAAATGAAAGAGTATGCCAGAGATCACAGGAAATTCAGTTTCCGGCAGCTTATGGAAAATCAGCATTCTAAAATACAGTTGATCGTTACATTTCTGGCAATTCTGGAACTTATGAAGATGGGGCATATTCATGCAGAACAGGCAGAACCATTAGATGATATTCATGTAGAAGTGGTGACTGATCCGGATACATGGAAGAATCTGACAGAATTTGCAGATGAATAAAAAAACGTTTTATCAATAGAGGAATGAGGAAAATAATTGGAACTGAAACAGACTAAGGGAGAAATCGAAGCGATTCTCTTTGCCATGGGGGAAGCGGTTGAATTAAGCCGCATTGCGAAAGCCATCCAGCAGGATAATGCAACAACAAGAAAAATTATCCGGGATATGATGCTGGAGTACCAGAAGGAAGAAAGGGGTATCCATATCATAGAGCTTGAGAATTCCTTTCAGCTCTGCACAAAAAGAGAATACTACGATTCTCTCATAAGGATCGCAGCCCAGCCAAAGAAACCAACCCTGACTGATGTTATGCTGGAGACGCTTTCTATCATTGCCTACAAGCAGCCGGTAACAAAAGCGGAGATCGAGAAGATTCGAGGAGTAAAATGCGATCATGCCATCAATAAACTGATGGACTATGATCTGGTAAGAGAACTTGGCCGTCTTGATGCACCGGGCCGCCCGATCCTTCTGGGAACAACAGAAGAATTCTTAAGATGTTTCGGTGTACAGGGACTGGAAGATCTTCCGGAGATGGATCCTGTACAGCTGGAAGATTTCAAGGCAGAGGCAGAAGAAGAGATACAGCTGAAACTGGATGTATGATCCTGACTTAAGAGTGGTACAGCTAGTACAGCGAAAATTAAGTATCTGCTATATTGACGCAGGATGATTTTCTCATATGCAAGGCAGAGGAATGAGGCGTAGCGGTGGCTACGGCGATTGACGACAACGCCGCATATGAAAAATCAGACAAGTCAATATAGCGTTTACTTAATATTCGCTGTACTAGGCAATGAGTGAGCACCTGGCATAAGGTAGGCAAACCGGATGTAAACAAAAGAGGAGGAATAAAAAATGCCCACAACATATACACATGATCTTTTTGGAAAACGGGTTTACAGAAGACTTCCTGAGAAATTACAGCATCTGATCCGGGGCAATGGGAATCTGTACCGTATCGGACAACATGGCCCGGATATCCTGTTTTATTATTTCATATCCAAAAATCCGGTCACTCAGTACGGAGTGCGGATGCATGGCCGCAAAGCAAGAGATTTTTTTGAAAAGGGCATGGAGCAGGTACGCAGGGAAAAAGATCCTGCACTTATGGCATATATGCTGGGATTCGGCTGCCATTACATTCTGGATTCTACCTGCCATCCTTACGTGAATCGGGTTGCCAGCCAGGGAAAAGTATCCCACACACTTCTGGAGAAAGAGCTGGACCGGATGCTGATGTATGAAACTGGAAAAAATCCTCTTCGTTTTTATCCTTCCCATGGCATAAAGGCGAAATACTCTGCAGCCAGAACCATCCATAAGGTTCTTCCGAAGATCCGTACATCCAATATTTTTCTTTCTCTTAAGATGATGAAGATCTTTACCTGCCTTCTTGTGTGTGATGACGGCGGCCTGAAAAAACGTCTCTCCGAGCATGCCCTTTCCCCGGCCGGAAAGAGAAGAGCAGCTTTTATCACAGAATTTTTCATGAGTCCGGAGCCGGAAGTGGACTGTAGAGAAGAACTTCTGAAACTTGACAGCCTCATTGAGGAAGCACTGGGAAAAGCACCGGACATGCTGGAAGAACTTGCAACACTGGCAGTTAGACCGGGCTATCTTTCTGACAGGTGGAACCTTACCTTTAACGGATAAACAAAAAGACTGGTTATTCCGGGGTATCTTTTCGCATAAAATTAAAAATATAATGGTTACTGCAAACGGGCATGTGAATGTCTGCTTTATCAGTGTGTGGAGGGATATCATGAAAAACAGGCGAGCAGCCGCTGTCGCTTTTATGACAGCGGTTCTTATTATTCAGCAGATTTTTCCGGCGCAGGCAGCAGAAGTGCAGGAACTTTATGCGCTGTCAGCAGTACTTATGGATGGTGAAACAGGACGCGTCCTGTATGGAAAAGAAGCCTATAAAGCAAGACCTAATGCAAGCACTACAAAAGTTATGACCTGTATCCTGGCACTGGAGCTGGGAAAGGGAGACGATTATGTACAGGTATCAGAGAACGCAGCGTCCCAGCCCCAGACAAGGCTTGGAATGAAAGTAGGGCAGCAGTTTTATCTGGAAGATCTTCTGTATTCCCTGATGCTGAAAAGTCACAACGATACGGCAGTAGCCATTGCAGAACATATAGGCGGCTCCGTGGAGAAATTTGCCGCACTGATGAATGAGAAGGCGAAAGAGCTTGGGTGTACAGACACCCATTTTGTAACTCCCAATGGCCTGGACGGGGAAGATGAAGGAGGAATCCATCACACCACAGCAAGGGATCTGGGGCTGATCATGGCTTATGCAGTAAATAATACGACTTTTGTCCATATCACCCAGACCAGAAATTATACGTTTTCTGATATTTCCGGAAAAAAATATTATTCGGTCCATAATACAAATGCGTTTCTGGATATGGAAACAGGAGTGATCTCCGGGAAAACCGGATTTACCGGAAATGCCGGATATTGTTATGTCTGTGCTGTGCGTCAGGATGAAAAATTTTTTATTGTAGCTCTTTTGGGATGCGGCTGGCCCGGAAATAAAAACTATAAATGGTCAGATGCAAAAAAACTCCTAGCCTACGGGCGGAATAATTACAGATATGTGCTGCTGCCCGATCTCCCCAGACTTCCGGATATTCCTGTATCAGATGCTGTGCCGGAAAGCGGAGAAACAGATTTTAATACACAGACTACGCTGAAACTGCATGCAGCAATTTCCGAAAAAAATCTGGCCAAACGATATCTTCTGAAAAAATCGGAATCCATCACCTGGGAAGCAGACCTTCCGGAGAAATTGGAAGCTCCGGTCAAGAAAAATCAGAAGATCGGTTCCCTTCATGCAAAGCTTGACGGAAAGGAAATTTTCTCCTGTCTTGTGACAGCAGAAGACAAAATCGGCAGAATTACCTATAAATGGTACGTAGATAAGGTTTTTCAGGATTATTTCCACTGATTCGGCAGCCCCTGGCATGTGTCAGGGGTTAATTTTTTAACATTCATGACGAAAAGTATTGAATTTTCGGTTAAAAAAAGGTACAATTATACTCGGCTGAATTTTTGGTTATATTAATAATAAAAATGGAGGGCATAGTATAATGAGTAATGCAACACAAAGCTTAGCGGCTGCAAGGATCAACTCCCTGCTTGACGCCAACAGTTTTGTTGAAATCGGACAGGCTGTTACGGCCAGAGCAACAGATTTCAACCTGACTGAGAAAAAGGCACCTTCAGACGGTGTGATCACCGGATACGGTGTGATTGATGGCAGCCTGGTGTATGTATACAGCCAGGACGCATCTATACTGAACGGAACAGTTGGTGAGATGCATGCTAAAAAGATCGCCAAAATTTATGATCTCGCTCTTAAAGTTGGAGCACCTGTCATTGGTCTTGTAGACTGCGCAGGACTTCGTCTTCAGGAGGCTACCGATGCACTTGAGGCATTTGGTGAGATCTATCTGAAACAGACACTGGCATCCGGTGTTGTTCCGCAGATCACTGCTGTTTTCGGAACATGCGGTGGCGGAATGGCAGTTGTACCGGCTCTTACAGACTTTACATTTGTAGAGGAGAAGAAGGGCAGACTGTTTGTAAACACTCCGAATGCACTGGAAGGAAACCGAGTGGAGAAATGTGATTCAGCTTCCGCCCAGTTCCAGAGCGAGGAGACAGGACTTGTTGACGGTATCGGAACAGAAGAGGAGATCCTCGGACAGATCCGCACACTGGTTAGCATGCTTCCTGAGAATAATGAAGACAATGACAGCTTTAAAGAATGCACAGACGATCTGAACAGAGTATGCGATGACATTGCGGGCTGCACAGGCGACACAGCCATTGCGCTCACAAGAATCGCAGATAACGGCGAGTTCCTTGAGACTAAGGCAGCTTACGGACAGGATATCGTAACAGGTTTCCTTCGTCTGAACGGAGCTACTGTTGGTGCTGTTGCAAACAGAAGCGAGTCCTATGATGCTGAGGGCAATAAGACAGAGGTTTCCGACGGAACTCTTTCTGCAAGGGGCGCAAGAAAAGCAGCAGACTTCGTAAAATTCTGTGATGCTTTTGAGATTCCGGTACTTACTCTTACCAATGTAACAGGATTCAAAGCAACTCTCTGCAATGAGAAGATGATGGCGAAATCCGTAGGTGAGATGATACATGCTTTTGCATCTGCAACTGTACCGAAGGTAAATGTTGTGATCGGCAAAGCATATGGAACTGCATATGTTGCCATGAACAGCAAATCTGTTGGGGCAGATATGGTTTACGCATGGGATAGCGCAGAGATCGGTATGATGGATGCTTCCCTTGCAGCTAAGATTATGTATGAGGGTGCTGACGCTTCCACACTGAATGAGAAGGCAGCAGAGTACAAAGAGCTTCAGAACGGTATTGCATCTGCAGCAGCAAGAGGATATGTAGATACTGTGATCAAAGCAGAAGATACAAGAAAATATGTAATTGGCGCTTTTGAGATGCTGTTCACAAAAAGGGAAGACCGTCCATCCAAAAAGCATGGAACAGTCTAAGTGAGGTGAGCGTATGAGACAGTTTTATAAAAAGATCTCTTCTGTCTGCATGGCATTTCTTTGCGTAGCTGCACTTCTGATCGGATGCACAGCTACTGCATGGGCTGCTGATGAGGTTGATGATTCTGTAAAGAGTCAGCTTGTTACAACCACCAAAGGCCTGACAGAGGCGATCATCGCAATGTCTGATGAGGATCTCCAGAGCTATCTGGAATCAGAGGATGCTTTTACACAGAGCGCAGCAAGTGCATGGGACGGCTCTAGAGACGAGCTTGGTGAGCTGAAGAGTGATATCGAGGAAAAGAATATCACAGTAGAGTATTCTGATGACCAGTATACTGTTGTTGTTCCGGCAACCTTTGAGAAAAACAAAGCGGATTTTACCTATGTATTTGATCAGTCAGGAACACCGACATCCCTTTCGGTTGATGTACAGTATACCCTGGCACAGAACATGGAAAAGGCTGCCCTGAATACAGTGATGGGTCTTGGTACTGTATTTGTGGTTCTGATATTCCTGATTTTTATAATCTCTCTTTTCAAATATATTCCGGGTCTTGTAGAAGGAAAGAAAAAAGAGAGCGCACCGTCTCCGGCAGCACCGGCTCCAGTTGCAGCAACATCAGCAGCCGAGCCTGTTGTTGAGGATGTGACGGATGATGGCGAGCTTGTTGCCGTGATCGCTGCAGCGATTGCTGCTTCTGAAGGCAGGACAAGCACAGATGGATTCGTAGTTCGTTCCATCCGTAAGGTCAACCGCAGAAAAAGATAATCATTATTTAGGAGGATTTAAAAATGAAGAGTTATACAATTACTGTTAACGGAACAGCATATGAAGTTACTGTAGAAGAAAACGGAAACGCAGCAGCTCCAGTTGCAACAGCACCGAAGGCAGCAGCTCCGGCACCGAAGGCAGCTCCGGCAGCAGCACCAAAAGCAGCGGCTCCGGCAGCTGGCGCAGGTTCTGTTAAGGTTTCCGCAGCGGTTCCTGGAAAGGTTGTAAAAATCGTTGCATCTGTTGGACAGAGCGTAAAGGCTGGTGACAGCGTAGTTATCGTTGAGTCCATGAAGATGGAAATCCCGGTTGTTGCACCACAGGACGGAACAATCGCCAGCATCGATGTTGCAGAGGGTGCTGCCGTTGAAAATGGAGATACTCTTGCAACTATGAACTAAACAGGAGGTAGACAAATGTCTTATGTAACAAATACCCTGTCAAACCTGATCCATCAGACAGCATTTTTCAACCTTACCTGGGGAAACTACCTGATGATCGCAGTGGCATGTGTGTTCTTATATCTTGCCATTAAACATGGTTTTGAGCCGCTGCTGTTGGTTCCGATCGCTTTTGGTATGCTTCTGGTAAACATTTATCCGGACATTATGCTGAGCATTGAGGATTCATCCAATGGCGTTGGCGGACTTCTTCATTATTTTTACTTACTTGATGAGTGGAGTATTCTTCCTTCACTGATCTTCCTGGGTGTCGGTGCGATGACAGACTTCGGTCCTCTGATCGCGAACCCGATCAGTTTCCTGATGGGAGCAGCTGCACAGCTTGGTATTTACCTTGCATACTTCTTTGCAATCTTACTGGGATTCAACGGTAAAGCAGCAGCAGCGATCTCTATCATCGGTGGTGCTGATGGTCCGACCTCCATTTTCCTTGCAGGTAAGCTGGGACAGGCTTCTCTTATGGGACCGATCGCAGTAGCAGCATATTCCTATATGTCTCTGGTACCGATCATCCAGCCTCCGATCATGAGAGCCTTTACAACAGAGAAAGAGCGTAAGATCAAGATGGGACAGCTTCGTCCGGTTTCCAAGCTTGAGAAGATCCTCTTCCCGATCGTTATCACGATCGTTGTTTGCCTGATCCTTCCGACAACAGCTCCTCTTGTTGGTATGCTGATGCTTGGAAACCTGTTCCGTGAGTCCGGAGTTGTTAAACAGCTTTCTGAGACAGCTTCCAATGCTCTTATGTACATCGTAGTAATCCTTCTTGGAACCTCTGTAGGTGCTTCCACAAGTGCGGAGGCGTTCCTGAACGTGGATACACTGAAGATCGTAGTGCTTGGTCTTGTTGCCTTTGCCTGCGGTACTTTCGGCGGTGTTATGCTTGGAAAACTTCTCTGCAAGGTTACTCATGGAAAGATCAACCCGTTGATCGGATCAGCTGGAGTTTCTGCCGTTCCTATGGCAGCCCGTGTATCCCAGAAGGTTGGTGCTGAGGCAGATCCTACAAACTTCCTGCTGATGCATGCGATGGGGCCGAACGTTGCAGGTGTTATCGGTACAGCAGTTGCTGCCGGTACATTCATGGCAATCTTTGGTGTATAACCCATTGTCTTATAAAATTTTGTAAGGAGAATAATTATGGCAGAAATAGAGAAAAAACCTGTGAAAGTTGTGGAAACGATCCTGCGTGACGCTCATCAGTCACTGATCGCTACACGTATGAGCACAGAGCAGATGCTTCCGATCATTGAGAAGCTGGATAAAGTTGGCTATCATGCAGTAGAGTGCTGGGGCGGTGCTACTTTCGATGCTTCCTTACGTTTCCTGAAAGAGGATCCGTGGGAAAGACTTCGTAAACTCCGTGACGGCTTTAAGAATACAAAACTTCAGATGCTGTTCCGTGGACAGAATATCCTTGGGTACCGTCCGTATGCAGATGATGTTGTAGAGTATTTTGTACAGAAATCAGTAGCGAACGGCATCGATATCATCCGTATTTTTGACTGTATGAACGATCTTCGTAATCTTCAGACAGCTGTAAGTGCGGCGAACAAAGAAAAAGCGCATGCACAGGTTGCATTATCTTACACACTTGGAGATGCCTATACGCTCGATTACTGGACAGATCTTGCGAAACGTATCGAGGATATGGGTGCAGATTCCATCTGTATCAAGGATATGGCCGGACTTCTTGTTCCGTACAAGGCTACAGAGCTTGTTCAGGCTCTGAAAGAGACTGTTAAGATCCCGATCGATCTCCATTCTCATTATACATCCGGTGTTGCTTCTATGACATACATGAAAGCTGTAGAGGCTGGTGTTGACATCATCGACACAGCTATGTCACCATTTGCTCTTGGAACATCCCAGCCGGCAACAGAGGTTATGGTTGAGACATTCAAGGGAACACCATATGATACAGGATTTGACCAGCAGCTTCTTGCTGAAATTGCTGACTACTTCCGCCCGATGCGTGACGAGGCTCTTGATTCAGGACTTCTGAATCCGAAGAACCTTGGTGTAAACATCAAGACCCTTCTGTATCAGGTACCAGGCGGAATGCTTTCTAACCTGACATCACAGCTGAAAGAGCAGCATGCAGAGGATAAATTCTACGAAGTACTTGAGGAGGTTCCACGTGTTCGTAAAGATCTCGGAGAGCCGCCGCTTGTTACACCGTCCTCTCAGATCGTTGGTACACAGGCTGTATTTAACGTGATCATGGGCGAGCGTTACAAAGTTGTAACAAAAGAGACAAGAGATGTATTAAGTGGTAAATATGGCGCAACAGCTAGACCATTTAACCCGGAAGTACAGAAGAAGTGCATCGGTGATGTAGAGCCGATCACATGCCGCCCGGCAGATCTTCTGGAAGACGAGCTTGATAAGCTTGAGAGCGAGATGGCACAGTACAAGGAGCAGGATGAGGATGTTCTGACATACGCACTGTTCCCACAGGTTGCCATGGACTTCTTTAAATATCGTCAGGCTCAAAAAACCAAGGTTGATGAGACTGTAGCTGATACAAAGAACGGCGCATACCCGGTATAAAGCACACACATTAGGAATGCTTGAAAAGACATTCTGATACAACACGAAGGAGCTTGCTGTATGCAGGCTCCTTTGTACATAAAAAACAAAAAGATTAAAAGGCAGGATAACAGGTAATGTCCAAGGTTGCGATCGTAGGCGGCGGTGCCGCCGGAATGCTCTGCGGCGTATATGCTGCGCGCAGAGGACACCAGGTTCACATCCTGGAAAAAAATGAAAAGCTTGGAAAAAAGCTTTTCATCACAGGAAAAGGACGGTGCAATGTCACTAATGATTCAGATACAGAAGAACTTTTCCCGGCAGTTATGTCAAACCGCAAATTTCTTTACAGTGCTTTTTATACTTATGGAAGCAGAGATGTGATGGAGTTTTTTGAAGAGGCAGGTGTACCGCTGAAAACAGAGCGTGGAAATCGCGTTTTTCCGGTATCTGATCATTCATCAGATATTATCAGGGCACTGGAACGGGAACTGAAAAAAGCCGGAACGCAGATCCATCTTCACACAGAAGTGAAGGAAGTATGCACACAGGATGAAAAAGTTACCGGCGTATTACTGGCTGATGGAACTTTTTTTGAGGCAGACGCGGTGGTAGTTGCTACGGGAGGGCTTTCCTATCCGTCCACAGGCTCTACAGGAGACGGATATCGTTTTGCTGCTGAGACAGGACATAAAGTGGTTGCCCAGTCACCGTCACTGGTACCTTTGGTAGCGAAAGAAGATTATGTATCCAAACTCCAGGGACTTTCTCTTCGAAACGTAGAGCTGACCGTGAAATCCGGCAAAAAAGTCCTCTATAAAGATTTTGGCGAGATGATGTTTACGCATTTCGGAGTTACAGGCCCACTGATCCTTTCTGCAAGTGCCCAGATTGGTAAAAAACTGGAAAAAGAACCTTTGCAGGCTTATCTCGACCTGAAGCCTGCACTTGATGCAGAACAGCTGGATGCCCGGATCCTGCGTGAATTTGATGCAAATCACAACAAACAGTTTAAAAATGTGATCGGTGTTCTTTTTCCGTCTTCTCTGACTCCGATCATGATCGAGATCGGCGGCATCCCGGGAGAGAAGCCAGTACATGAAATCTCCAGGGAAGAACGCCAGGCCTTTGGCCGTCTGATCAAGGCTTTTCCGTTTACGATCACAGGAATGGGAGAGTTCAAAGAAGCGATCATCACAAGAGGCGGTGTGTCAGTAAAAGAGATACAGCCATCCACAATGGAATCCAAAAAAGTAAAAAATCTCTACTTTACAGGAGAAGTACTTGACCTGGATGCAGTGACCGGTGGCTATAATCTTCAGATCGCGTGGTCTACCGCGTATGCGGCAGCACAGGCGATCGAATAACAGAAAAGAGGAAGGGAGCATTTAATTATGGGTATTAATATTGCAATTGACGGACCCGCAGGTGCAGGAAAAAGCACAATTGCAAAAAAAGTAGCAAAGGAGCTGTCCTTTATCTATGTAGATACAGGAGCTATGTACCGTGCTATGGCACTTTATCTTCTGGAAAAAGGGATCAGTGGTGATGAGAAGATATCTGAGGCCTGTCACGATGCGGATATCTCCATCCGTTATGAGAATGGTGAGCAGCAGGTGATCCTTAACGGAAAAAATGTAACTGCATTTCTCCGTAAGGAAGAAGTTGGAAACATGGCATCTGTAAGTTCTGCTAACCCGGAAGTGCGCGCGCATCTTCTGAAACTGCAGCGTAATCTTGCAGCTGAGAACAATGTGGTCATGGATGGAAGGGATATCGGAACCACCATTCTTCCAAATGCAGAAGTAAAGATCTTTTTGACTGCAAGTGCTAAGACCCGTGCCAACAGACGATATCTGGAACTTACAGAAAAGGGTGAAGCCTGTGATCTGGAGGCGATCCTGAAAGATATCATTGACAGGGATGAGAGAGATATGAACCGTGCCGTTTCCCCGCTGAAGCAGGCAGAAGATGCTGTTCTTGTTGATTCTTCCGAGATGGGAATTGACGAAGTCGTTGAAAATATTCTTTCTGTGTACAGAGAAAAGGTGAATGGATGAAGGTAAAAGTTGCAGAAACTGCCGGATTCTGTTTCGGCGTACAAAGAGCAGTGGACCGGGTTTATGATCTGATCGGCTCCGATGCTACACCTATCTATACACTAGGTCCCATCATCCATAATGAGGAAGTTGTCTCAGACCTGGAAAAAAGAGGCGTGGCTGTGATCAGTGAGGAGGATTTTGCCAGCTTAAAGGGCGGCACAATAGTGATCCGTTCCCACGGTGTAGGCCGCAAAGTTTACGACAAGATTAAGAAGTACGGTCTTGGATATGTAGATGTCACCTGCCCTTTTGTACTGAAGATCCACAAGATCGTTGAGAGAGAAAGTGCCAGAGGCGCCCACATTGTGATCATCGGAGATCCGGATCATCCGGAAGTACAGGGAATCTGCGGATGGTGCCAGGGACCGTACACAGTGATCAAAAGTGCCGAAGATGCTGAAAAATTCAGCATTTCTCCAGATAAAGAAGTGTGCGTAGTATCACAGACGACATTTAATTACAACAAATTTCAAGAATTAGTTGAAATTCTTTGCAAAAAGAGTTATGATAATAATGTTTTAAATATTTTAAATATTTTAAACACTATTTGTAATGCTACCGAAGAACGGCAGAAAGAAGCTAAAAACATA
>CAVBVT010000089.1:0-11978 GCA_963598855.1 Eggerthellaceae bacterium | reverse complement strand
CTACACATATAGCGTGTGCTGTCGAGACAATGGTCCCACTGTTTCACCGGTTTGTCTTCTCCCCTCTCCAGGGCTTTCTCGTCCCAGATGTAAGAAGCAAATTCTTTTATGGTTTCTTTACAGGAAGAAGCAAAGACGATCTTCTCCAGGTTCAGAAGCATTCCAACCAGCCGGATTCCATCCAGAACGTCATTGTTGGCCTTCAGGACCTTGTATCCCCGTTTCCGGAGTTCTGCAATAAAAGAAGCGGCCGATGGATCCACGATCATCGCTTTGATCTTCGTCCCATCAAGCCACTCTTTCAGGTCGTCTGCATATTCTGAATCTGTTTTCTGCCTGCCTTTGTCTCTTCCGGAATAGTAATACTCACGGATACAGTACCATTTCCCGTCGGTTCCTTTGTTCCACAGCAGGAATACTGTGGCGTTCTGTGTACCATAGTCACAGGAAACATACCGGTTCCCGTTGATCAACAGCTGATAGAAATCTTTGATATCCTGGACATGTTTGCTCTCATCGAACATGTCATAGATGATCCCCTCTGCTGCCGCCCACAGTCCCATGATGTAGCGTTTAAAGAATACTCCAACGTACATGCTCCGGTATCTGGCTTTGATCTCTTCATCCAGGGACAAGTTATCATCCATAGTGAAATGGAGATACAGGATCTCTTTCAGTCCAGGGTCTTTCCCCTCCGCGGCTGCCTGCTGCATTCTACGAGCAGTTTCTACTTTTCCCAGATATCCTGTGGACTTATCTATCCAGTTCTGTTTAAACCAGTGATACGGGCCGTCCGGATTGCAGTTAAACCAGAACTTTGACCCTTTCACAGAACATCGGCCTGTTGCCTGGTTTACAAAGGATTCTGGCATCAAGGCAACCTCATCAAAGAACACCCCAGCCAGAGTGATTCCCTGGATCAGGTCCTGAGATCGTTCATCCTTGCCACCGAAGATGTAAAAGTAATTCTCTTTTCCGTCTTTTCGAATAGTCAGGAGATTGTCTGCCCTGTGATCCGTGATGGAATATCCCCTTGATCGAAGCATCAGCTTCAACCAGAACAGAACGTTTCTCCGGAAGGATCCTATGGTCTTTCCACACATGGCAAAGTTCTGGCCCGTGAAGCTGCTCATGGCCCACATAGCAAACGATAAGGACATACTGATGGTCTTTCCTGATCGGATTGCTCCATCGGCAATGATTCCATTCATATCGTGAACCGGAGATTCTTTACACCACCAGGTCAAGACTTGCTTCTGTTTTCTTGAGAATGGAGAAAAATGAAATGTCTGGCCTGTCTGCATGTTAGATCTGTTGGATTTCATCTTCTGCAGCTTATCTTTCAGGGCTTTGATTTTTTCATACATCCTCATCACCCCAGACATCCTGCGCTGTTGCATTCATTGCCTCCAGGAAACCATCATCGGTGGTCTCTTCTGCCTGGTTATCCTGCTTCAGCATCTCAAATTCAAGCTGCATGGTTGCAAGTTCCAGTTTTGCGTCATCATAGCCAAACTTATGCAGCATCTCGATTGCTTTCTGCTGCCGGGCCTGCACTCTGGTCAGTGCATCCTCTATGGCCTGGATCTGACCAAGAATACCTTCGTACTTTTGAAGTTCTGTTTTCTTTCCCTTTTCAGTTCCAGAAGTATATTCTGTCACAGTCATTCCGCATGGTATTGGATTCTTTTCGGTTTCTGCCTGTGACTGCCATGTTTCCAGCTCACGCAGAGATTGAATCCTTTTAAGCATTCGGCGTTCCCTGACCGCAAGAAGCTGGATTTCTCTGAGAAGCAGCTGTTCTTTGTCTGGCTGGATCAGCTCTGTCAGTATTCGTTCTTCCGGTTCCAGGGTATCAAAAAAGAGAGTTTCAAACTCTCCTGTCCTGACTGCATTCTTATTTCCCGGCGGGCCAGTTCCTCCATGCCCCTCCGCATTTTTATTTCCAGGCTGCCCGCCCTTCTTTTTCGCAACGTTGCGTTTATTCTTTTGCAACGTTGCATCATCCCATTTATATCTATTTTTCCAGCTTCGGATCGTCCCCTCCGGGATTCCGAGCTTTTGAGAAACTTCAATTAATTTCACTCCAGAAGCATATATCTTTCTGGCTTCTTCGATTCTCTGATCTGGTGCTCTTGGCAAGCCTCACCACCTCTCATTCGTTTCGTTTTTGATATTTGTAAATTACAGTCCTGCCGGCACCATAGTGACAGCCAGTTGCCGCCACACCGAAAGGAGGTGGCAAACACTTACATACAGTGAATCCATGCGTAAAGTATGTATGTGCTGGTGCCGTGCACGCTGTAGGAAAAATTGCATTAGAAAAGCAGCCCCGCAGGACTGCTTTTATCTGATAAGTATATTGACTTTTAAGCTTTTTGTGTTTTTGCTAAAATTGCCTCCTGTAATACCTGTGAAAAATTAATTTTTTTCTTTTCAGCAAATGTATTTAACCATGCTGGAATAGTTACATTTTTTCTTACTGATCTTTCACCATACTGTTCTGCATATTTGTCCATATCAAGTAATACAATGTTCACCTGTCCATTTTCTCGTGGCTTCACATCTTTATATGCAGATGCTTTAGGAATTTCATTTCCTTCTTCCAATTCATCAAGTACCCATCCGCTCGCAGCATCCATGGCCATTTCGAATGCTTCTTCAAGATCTTTTCCTTCTGTAACGCATCCGGGCAGATCTGGGAATTCCACACAATATCCTCCAGATCCATCTGAAAACGGATAAAATACCGCTGGATAAATAAGTTTCATGATTTACTCCTCCTCTTCGTAATTGGGGTTCTGTTAAGATATATTATTAGCAAGGCTGGATTTTATATTCCAGCCTGCCGTTTAATTGATTTTACTGTGTCCATATGTATATCTCCACCATGTTCAGGTATCGTTACTTTCCCTGGTTTGGATGGATGCTTATACTGATGATGTGAGCCCTTTTGTGATACTTGATACCAACCATCCGCAAGTAAAATCTTTTCCAATTCTCTGAATCGCATCTTAACAGTTCTCCTTCCTGTAATATACTTATATTATAATGCGTATTATACGCATTGTCAATACTTTTGTATACACATTATACACATTCCGATTTTCAATACAAAACGCCCCATATTTCTACAGGACGTTTCACAAAATATATGGGGTTAGGATTTTCTCCTTAATGGAGGAATCTGAATAGATGGATTCGAACCACCTCTATGCTGATCCATGAGTCAGCTGTTCTACCACTGAACTATATTCTGAAATTGCTGCCAGGGTGTAGGCCGGCAGCAATTTGATACAAGAAGGAGCCTCGTCGTCTCTGCGCCTTTGGCTTCTATTGTATTGTATAACGACTTTTCCGACCTTTCCGACCTTTTTTTATTTTATATCACTTTTTTTGAGATATTCATCTCGAATATGTAATCTTGGATAATCCGGGCTCTGGGAATATCCGGTCTTTTCTGCTATCTTCTCCCAGGTCATACCCTGCTGATAAAATGCCTTGAACACATATCTCGTCTGACCATCTTCAATGTTCTGGATCCAATGGTCTACTGCTGCCACCTGCTCGTTTTTATGTTCATACGTGTGCTTTCTCCGGTCGTATCTCTCCTGATCGAATCCAATCACACTCTGTGGCCGTGCGAATCCTGTGCTGTAATCAAATATTGTGCTGTTCCCCAGTCCAGCCTCCCCTTGTTTCATTTCACTCAGTTCCAGGCCAAGGATTGGTATTTCCCTCTTTAATTTTCTGTAATTATCCAGGAGTTTCCTGGTGATCTTGATCTCGCCCACTGGTATCCTCCCCCTTTCTGATGCTTTTAGCCGGGAACGTTATGCTCCCGGCTTTCTCTATTTCTTCCATTCTTTTCCTGTTTTCCGGTCCCGTATGCCTGTGATCTCTAATCCCAGCAGACCTGCCGTATTATTCAAGACACAAAAAGCATTATAGATGTGTGTCGGCATCCTGCCTGCTGCCCGGACTGCCTTACCAGCTGTAGGATCTGGATAACCTTCGCTGTTCTTATAGCTCATTTCACACCTTCTTTCATTTCCTCCAGTCTTTCCTCAGCATCCTCCCGTCTGGCAAATACAACCTGCTTAACCTCTCCTGCCTTTATGTAATGCAGTGTGTTTCTTTCCAGGTATGGATAGTGTATCTCTTCCCAGTCTGCCGGAATCGCATTGTCTATGTGTGGGCATCTCTGATACAAAATACACCTGCTGCAAGCCCCATCTTCACTGGCCGGCCGGCTTTTACATCCTTGAATCAGTGTATTATATGCTGACAGCATCAGCTGTGGCGTGACATCCATTTTCTTCTCATGTCTCTTATTCATACTCCCCTCCTGCTGCCCTTAGTATCCATTTCCGGTATCTGTCCCACTCTAAAAGTAATGTTATATCCAATTTCCTGCTTAATTTGATATCTTCCGGGATGATCCGGTATTTCTTGTTTACTAGGGCAAAATTGGCTGCTGCCTGGCCGACGTTGGCACTGGTACAGCCTATCTTCTCTGTGACCTGTTTAGCTGTCAGCAGATCCTCAAAGACCGGGTTTCCGTTCTGGTCTACAATCTTGTACAGATACATCCTTCTTTTCATTGTTTCCCCCTATCTCTACCGGATCCAGATAGTTCCGGCCGAATATCTCCATGAACTCTTTGTGACTGTGCCGCTTTTCATATTCTCTCTGTGCTGTCCGCTGTAACTCGTGGCGGATCCGGGCATTGTTGTGCACGGCTTCTGGGCCGTAGATGTGATGATCGTGGCACAGGTATACTTTCAGACCATATTCTTCTGAGTTTTTCCGGTTTGGTCCTCCGAATACATGATGCTCATCCAGGATCCTGTGTTCATTCCAGTTGTCGTGAAGTGTCACGCAAAGATAACAGGTCCTACTGTTCTTATCGTGCAGGATACTGGCCGGATGGCGCATTCTCTTTTTCTTACTTTTCTGTTTGGGAAATAACATTTCTGCCCCTTTCCGGGGAGGTCAGGGCCTCCCCTCTATGTATTTGTGATATATCTGGATTTTGAAAACACCCTTTATTCAACCCATGGCCGGCCCTTTTTGTCCACTTTTCCACACAGCCATCCTTCCCAGAAACTGATCTCTCTCAGTCTGGAGAACGGTATGTTTCCAAACGTCTTCATTGCTGCTGCCATGTAATCCGCCCAGCCATATAATGTGAGCGTTTCAAGATATTCCTTTCTGGTTATTGCCTCTTCCGGAGCATTTTCCTTAATTTCCTGCACCGGATCAGTCTTCTGATCATCTTTATGTATTTCCTGTACAGAATCTTCCGGAATATTTTTCGGGATATCTGGTTCTTTCATTGGTTCTGGAAGATATTCCGGATGCTGGCCGATACTGTCCTGCCCCGGGATCTGGTCTTCCTGTTGCGCCGGCGCAATCACCGGCTCTTCCGGTACTGTCTTTGAAATATTTTCTGAAACCATTCCGGTGATGTCACCGCTATGCTCTGATATTTTTGGTTCCACGGATTCTTCCTGTTTCTGAGGTTCTTTATCCGGTGGTGTCCCAAAACACTTCTCCCATGTATGCGTGCCTGAATCATACTCGTCAAACAGACTGTGTGTCACATCAAGGAAATATCGATACGTGATATCCATCGGTGTCTCCCCGAACACCTTGACCATGATCCCTTTTGATTCCTCATAGAACATCAGATAAACCGTTCCTTTCCGGTAACTCCTGCTGCCGGACGGGCTAATCATCTCCGCCAGACTCTTTGGCTCTATATCCGAACTGTATACCGCGTTGAGGATATCTTTATTCTCCCTGAAAAATTCCTGGATGGTCGCTTTCAGCTTTTCCTCCGGGCTTTTTACATTCTTCCAGTCAAGAAGCTGTGCCGGATCTGATTCGTTTTCTTTCTCAAAGCGTTGGAATTCACGGATATCTTCCCTCTTTACTTCCGGTGTGAACATCTGCCGGTCTGTTTCCTGGATCTGCAGAAGCTCGGTCAGCTGGGAAAAATTAAAATCCCTGTACTGTTCTTTCAGTTCCGGTGTGTCCCCGTCTGCGGAATAAGTCTCATATACATTCATAAAACGGCTGACACCCGTTCTGTTCATGCCATATTCTGCTGCCGCAAATTCAGCGATCGTATTATATCCATCGTTTTTATAAGCACCTGAACGGTCGATCCTGGTCAGCTGCCACCCGATCCGGACAAAGCTCTTTACGATACCCCCAAGGTTGTTCTTGATGTCATTCTTGCTCTGGATGTACTCATCCATGCTCAGCTGTACATATTCCATTGTTTCCTCCTTATGCAGTTGCCATTATCTGGTTTCTTGCCTCCATTGCTTTTATATACTTCCGCAGGTATTGCTCTACCCTGCATTCATCCGGTTTGGTATCCCGGATACCGTACCATTGCCGGATCTTTGTCCCGCAGATCTCTATCGTGATATACGGTACCTCCGGTGCCAGTTTTGAACGCAGGAAAAGGATCGTACTCCGGCCGGCGTTATGCCTGTCCAGGTAAGTGTCCCCTCCCACACAGTGGTGAAGTATCCTTCCCTCCAACACGATCTCCTCCGCAGACCTTGCAGGCCGGATCAGGAAATCCCCGTCCTCGTAATAGTATTGGTTTCTCAAACGTCTGTAGTTCTTCCGGATGTCCGGGTACTTCTCACTTACCACCTGTTCTCTTTTTCGGATCTCTTCTGCATTTGTCTCAATGACCATCTGGTCATGGGCAAGCCTCAAATCCCGCGGGAAAAGAAATATCTGGTTATGCAGGTCGTATCCTCTCTGGAGCCGCATATGCAGGTAGTCCGTGTAGGTGCGGGTTGCATTACTCAACGCATTTACTGCCCCAGTGCACATAGGTTCCAGCCAGCTTTCCGGGATCTCGCAGCCGGAATACTGCTCCATCCTGTGCATGAACTTTGTCACTGTGGCATACTTCAGTATCTCTTCCAGGTCATCCTCATTTACCCTGCTTTCCGCAAGGAATACGCTTTCCTTCGCTGTCAGATGTAAACCTAGCCTTCTTTCCTTTTGCCAGATTTTCAGATAATCAATATTTCCTTGCAGGATCCTCAGATCCTTCAGCCTTTCCCTGCGTATCCCGAGAAAGTCTTCCGGTCTCATGGCACCACTGTCTGCTATGATCCCGCACTCATGCCTCACCATGGATTCCACAATCTGGTACAGCCCCATTTTTACAAGCATTTCCATCTGTGGCCACTGGGTATATCTTTCGAAATATTCCTTGAGGTTATATGCGATCCTGTCTTTTCCGTATATTTCCACTGCTGAATATTTCAGGAACGTATCCCTCAGCTCCGTATAGCTCCCCGGGTATACTCTAGCCGCTTTGATCGAGATATTGTTCATCCCATACAGGTTGCAGTCATCCCAGAAATCCCCGGAAACAGCACTGAACTTATGGTAATCGGTGTGTGGCTTTTTCCCTTCTTCCAGATATGTCCTTGCAATCTCTGTTAGGATCATCTTTTCACCGGCACCGGTCATGATTTCTTTTTTACCCTCCTGTACTGTGTCCATGGTATACACCTTTTCAGCCTCCACATACCTGACCACCACGCCGTTATCCCTGTATCTCTGGGCAACAAAACAGTTTGTTCCCCTTCCCCACGCCCCTTTGGTCTTGCCCTGAGCCCTGTATGTGCCAGGGGCACCGCAGTTTGGGCACATCCCGGATGAATTATGCCGCGGTACCGGTATGGTCTTTTCAAACTGCCCCTCATAGGTGTCTTTCCTTATGACTGCTGCCGTTGTCACCTGTCCGCAGGCCGAGCAGGCGATGTCTGCACATCTCCCATTACGTCTGTAGTACAGGAAATGCCCATGTCCGGTTCTTTCCACCCACTGCACAAAACCTTCCGGAAGCGGCGGTGTGTTCCCTATCCTTTCCCGGAGCCGCTTCTCCCGTGCTTCATTTCTTTTCCGTTCTCTCCGGTATTTTATGTCCCGGATCAGTCTCTGTACAGCATCCAGCCAGGTACTGTACGCCCTTTTCCAGGTATCCCCCGCAAATGTCCAGATCAAATCCTCCTGCGACTTTGCCATATAGCATTTGTTGTATTGCTTCTGACAGTTGCTGCCGATCTTTCTTTTTTCATTATCCAACCCTGCTGCCGACCAGCAATCTGCATCCGGATAATACACACCCCAGTCCTTTTGTGTGAACACCATCCGGATCCACGGGGACTTCAGCTCCCGTCTTTTGTTTTCATAGACCTCAACAAAGAGGTGCTGTTCATCCTTTATGTTCCGTAAAAAGGCCACGGCTGTATTACAATACTGTCTGTCTGCCCTGACACCACCCCGGAAAGGGATCTTTTCTATCTCCTTCTTCTTCATTTCCGGCCGCCTCCCAGGTAGTAATCCCGGATCAGTTTCTTTGCAGTACCCATGTCCGGGACTCCGAAGGCCACTTTTCCGGCGCTGACCTCTGCTGCCTTTACGATCTCTTTGTCCACAGGCACCCGGTTCTCAAAGGCATATTTCAAAAGTTCAGCGATACATCCCTTCAGGCTCTTTCCCTTCTTCCGGACCTGATGTGCCACCATCTCGTCCTCCATGCAAAGCCCACGGATATACTCCACCCAGTCGTTCATCAGACCAACCAGTTTCAGAGACTTACACTCTATGTCCAGTTTCCCCATGGCCGCCGTCACTGCATCGCAAAGGTACGGGATATCCCCGGACAGGTACATCTCGACGTAATCCTCTGGTATCCCGTTCTCTTCGGCTACCACCTTCAGGCTGTAGCTGTCCCCTTCGTTCCGCAGGTTCTCTGCAAGCTCATTGATCTCCTTGCAGCTGCTCATCTCTCCAAATCTGTCAAACATTTACATCTTCTCCTTTCGTTCACTTCATGTATTCTTCCCGGACTTTATCCGTAAAATCCTGTAATTTACAGTGATAGCAGAACCAGTCCATTTCTTCCTGTGTCAAATTCTCTCCACGATGGCAGCACAGCTCGTCACACACATATGCCTCAAAGGCTTCAAGGATGCCGTCTATGCCTTCTTCTTCGTTCCTTGTCTGCTCTCTGCATCCATTCTGGTTTTCCTCCTTCGGGTTCATCATCAAACCATATTCCTCCTTTTTCGTCTTTGTAGTATGTAAACCGGATACCGCTCTTAATAATGGTACCCAGACATTCCATTGTTGCTGTATCGTGTTCCGGGCGCAGGCTCCAGCCCTTGCCCCAGTATTCTTTTGCACTCATCGTGTTTCATCTCCTCCTGCAACCATGTGGAATAACTGTGTTTCTCTGTTTTTGTGGAGATTTTGTGTGCATCTGGAAGCTGATTTACAGCTTTAAACAGTTTCCTCCATTCCTCTCTGTTCGCGATTGGTTTTCCTTTCGTGTCCAACCAGCCGGAATTAGCCATTTCTCTAATCTTTCCAAGGCGACTTGTAACATACAGATCACTTATGTAAAAGCACACGTTGCAAGCTCTTGTCATGTGATTCAGCGCGTCTACCATGGTGAGCAATATGGCTTGATGATACGTTCCAGCTACCCTTCCAAGATGTTCCTTTGTCCCTTCCCCTGTCCGGAGCTGAGTTGACATCACATATCCACATTTTCTTTCCACATTTCCTCGAAACCGGCTGTTGGTCTCAATAAAAACATTTACTTGCTGCATGTTAATCCCTTCTCTCCTCTGTTTTGATCAATATGTAATGCCGGTATGCGTATCCAGTGATCTTGTTTTTCCCGCATTTTACTGAATCCGGCACAATCGCCCAACCTTTTGGTGGTTTCGGATCTCGTGGCCTTCCGTACTTGTCCAATAAGCTTCTTCTGTTTATTTCTTCTTTTTCCGGGTCTTTCCGGATCAGGTTCCTGGATGGATGATAACGTTTCAGGTCTTCTGGCTCGTGATCCTGCAACGGTTTGGTTATATACTGCGCCAACTCTCCGGAATCTACGTCATATACTCTTTTAGTCTGTGTGTGACCATGCTCCCAGAGTGTTTCCACCAACAGGCCTGTATCTGTCTCGTCATTCGATTTCCGGTTGATCAGAATATGCACATGAGGGCCTCCTTTTTTTCCAATCTCTAACCGGTATATATATTTCAGCTCCCATCCATATTTTTTATACTTGTCCCGGAGTTTGCGAATGAATCTTGACATATCTTTCTGCATCTGCTTCCAGGGTGGCCTTGAGCCTTTTTTATATGTCAGGGTGAACCAGTAATCCCCTATGCCGAAGTTCCACTTGATCAGCCTGCGGACATCCCTTTCTCTTTTCCACTGGTTCTGCTTTGCAATCTCTTCAGGAGTGGCCTTTCTTCTTTTCTGACGTTTCTGTCCCCTGGCTCCATATCTCCCTGTGTGTTTTTCTTCCACCTCTCTGGTGTTCCCACAGTCCCAGGTCTGCCTTATATACCCGCACTTCATAAAGTGTCCCTCGTTCCATCTCTAATACGTTTAATCAAGCCTGCAAGGGGATCTTGTCCCCTCGAAAAAAGGTTAAAAATATAGCGGTACATAGCCGCTGATTGCTTGACTTTCCGGCTCCCTGGTGTTATATTTTATGTAAACTTATTTTCTCCAGGGGGCCGGATGGTCCTGGCTCAGGTGGTGCAACGCCTGAGCCTTTTTTATTATCTTTTCTGATATCCCGTCCCAACTACGGCCACAAACGCCACCTGCCAGAACAGTCCAGTCATCAGAAGCATCTCTGCCGGACTTCTCCACTGCCAAAATGGAAGGTTTGCTACCGGAAGGGCTATAAAAAGGGATATGATCGCATCTCGTTTCATCTTTCGCCTTTCTCTACCCTACGGATTTTCTTATGTAATAATCATTCACTATCCGGGATACGTTATCTATGATCTTCTGATTATCTTCCGGAGTGTTGTTCTTGCAATAGTCGTCGTGGATCCGGATTACTCCTCCGGATCCGTTTTTGATTTCTTTGATAACTGCCATCTGATCCACCTCCTGTTTTATCGTATGAAGATTGTGTTTATTGTGTTTATGGAAGTTACTATTGCCTAAGGGATAAAGACGATCGGTCTTAACCCTTCCTCGTGAGCTGCATCATTGATCTGGTGTAGCTCTTCTTCTGTTATCTCTCCTTCCAGATGTTTTGTTAAACCTTCCGGATTGTTATGGAATTTTTCCCCGAGGTCAATAATTACACGGGCCGCAAGATCTGTATTTATTTGTTTCAGTAAGCTAAATCTGTTCATCCTTCTTTCCTTACCTCCTATCCGGCCTTACGGGCCTCATACTGATTTCTTCTGATCTGACATAAATATTGACTTTCTACTGTTTCTCTCCTATCCTTTTCTTACAGGCACTGCCATGCCGAGTTTAAAGAAAGGAGACTCCCTATGCAATTAACTCCCGACTGTATACGTGATGTTTTGCTTGAACTTGAAACTTTTCATATGGGTGCATACAAAGTTGACGCATTTCAAAATTGTATAGAATCCTACGATCGTGAGCAGGTTCTGTATACTCTTATAAAGCTTTTTGAAGGCGGATATATAAATGCTCAACTCGAACGCTCACCTGCTGGACAATTAATTACTTTTCGGGTTTACGAAATGACTTTTCAAGGACATGAATTCCTTGAAAAAATCAGATCTGATACCGTATGGAATCAGAAATTGAAACCTGTTTTTACAACTATTGGTTCCATGTCTCTTGAAGTAATATCCAGCGTAGCCAATAATGCTATAACTTCACTTGTCTTAACAAAACTAGGCTTATAATTTGAAAAGTTTCTTTGCTGCAAAACGGGTACATTCTTCTATATCCTGATTATTTGGAAGTTTGTATCCGTTTTTTTCAATGTAATATAGAAGTGCTGCGCAAGAAATACTTCTTGTCAGCCAACCAACTGCACATATTGCGGTTGTTGCTATAAATAATATGGTCAACATTTCAACTTACCTCCTATCCGGCCTTACGGGCCTCATACTGATTTCTTCTGATCTGACATA
>CAVBVT010000088.1:0-11992 GCA_963598855.1 Eggerthellaceae bacterium | reverse complement strand
GTATAGGTAGTAGTAAGGGCACCAGCTGCAAGAGATCCGTGTACTGCACCTGAAGCACCAGCCTCAGACTGCATCTCTGTAACCTGTACTTCCTGTCCAAAGATGTTCTTTCTTCCCTGAGTTGCCCACTCGTCTGTTGCCTCAGCCATTACAGATGAAGGGGTAATCGGGTAAATAGCAGCTACATCAGAAAAAGCGTATGATGCATGAGCGGCTGCATGGTTACCATCCATGGTTTTCATCTTTCTTGCCATTTGTCAATTCCTCCTTAAAGGTTTGTTAAATATATATTTTTAGACTGTCAAAAGCCTAAAATTCCATTGCTTATTATAGCATATATTCCCAGTTATGTCCATTTTCTTTCACCGTTTTTTGTATATTATTAGGTACAAACGTTGTTATCTTTTTCACAAAATATTTCTATCAAAGCCAAAAGAGAGTCCTCCGAAAAAGACGCTGCTCCTCCATGGATTTCTTGTTTCATGCAAAAAAATAAAATACACCTTGCAAATTTTCCAGTTTACGGTACAATAAAGGACGATTATGTAATTGAAGCGATACTTATTATTTTAAAAAAAAGAGGTATGATATGATTTCAGCAAACAACATCACACTGCGCGTTGGTAAGAAAGCGCTGTTTGAAGACGTAAACATCAAATTTACAGAGGGAAACTGCTATGGATTGATCGGTGCCAACGGCGCAGGAAAATCTACATTCCTCAAGATCCTTTCCGGACAGCTGGAGCCGACAAAAGGTGACATCGTGATCACACCTGGGCAGAGACTTTCCTTCCTGCAGCAGGATCACTTCAAGTATGATGCTTATCCTGTACTTGACACGGTTATCATGGGTAATGAGAGACTTTACCAGATCATGAAAGAGAAAGAAGCCATCTATGCAAAAGAAGATTTTACCGATGAAGATGGTATCCGCGCCAGTGAACTTGAGGGCGAGTTCGCAGAGATGAACGGATGGGAAGCAGAGTCTGATGCTGCTACTCTTCTTAATGGTCTTGGTGTTGACACAGAATTTCATTATACACAGATGGCAGACCTTACCGGTAGTATGAAGGTCAAGGTTCTTCTTGCACAGGCTCTTTTCGGAAACCCGGATATCCTTCTTCTCGATGAGCCGACCAACCACCTGGATCTTCCAGCTATCGAGTGGCTTGAAGAATTCCTGATCAACTTTGACAACACCGTTATCGTTGTATCCCATGACCGTTATTTCTTAAACAAAGTCTGCACCCATACTGCTGACATTGATTATGGCAAGATCCAGCTCTACGCCGGAAACTATGATTTCTGGTTCGAGTCCAGCCAGCTCCTTATCAAACAGATGAAAGAAGCCAACAAGAAGAAAGAGGAGAAGATCAAAGAGCTCCAGGAATTTATCTCAAGATTCTCCGCCAACGCTTCCAAGTCCAAACAGGCTACATCCAGAAAGCGTGCCCTTGAAAAGATCCAGCTTGACGATATGCGTCCGTCCAGCCGTAAATATCCATACATCGACTTCCGCCCGAACCGCGAGATCGGAAACGAAGTTCTTATGGTTGAAAATCTTTCCAAGACCATTGATGGTGTAAAAGTCCTTGACAATATCTCCTTCACACTTGGCCGTGAAGATAAAGTTGCATTTGTAGGTGCCAATGAACAGGCTATCACTACATTCTTTAAGATCCTTACAGGCGAGATGGAGCCGGATGAAGGAAATTATAAATGGGGTGTTACTACCTCCCAGACATATTTCCCGAAGGATAATACCCAGGAGTTCGATAATGACCTTACCATCACAGACTGGCTCACACAGTACTCTGAGATCAAGGATGCTACTTATGTACGTGGTTTCCTGGGACGTATGCTCTTCCCTGGTGAAGACGGCGTAAAACGTGTCCGTGTACTTTCCGGAGGTGAGAAGGTCCGCTGCCTTCTCTCCAAGATGATGATCTCCGGTGCCAATATCCTGATCCTGGACGAGCCAACCAACCATCTGGATATGGAGTCCATCACTGCACTGAACAACGGACTGATCAAATTCCCGGGTGTAATCCTTTTCACCTCCCACGATCATCAGTTCGTGCAGACAACAGCCAACCGTATCATGGAGATCCTTCCAAACGGCAAGCTTGTTGACAAGATCACAACCTACGACGAATATCTTGCCAGCGATGAGATGGCTAAGAAGCGTCATGTATTCCAGGTCAACGAAGAGGACGCACAGGACAACTGATTTCCTGTATCTGTAAGCTTCAATCCCCTGCAACTGCACCTTGTCGGGCAGGCAGGGGATTTTTTTGTGCAAAAAAACCTCTGCAGCCTTTTATACTAGCAGAGGCTTTTTCCTGTTATTCTCTTATTCCATAGTAATCGCTGCAAGCTTTCCCTGGGTCACCTCCAGAAGCTCCTTGATCGGAACCTTCAATGTCAGCCCGACCCTTCCGCCGCTTACATAGATCTCCTCAAAATTTTCCGCAGACTGGTCAAAAACTACCGGATAGTTCTTCTTCATTCCAAGTGGGCTGCAGCCACCGCGGATATAGCCGGTAATCTTTGTAAGATCCTTCACATGGATCATATCCACCGTTTTTTCTCCCACAGACCTGGCCGCCGCCTTTCGGTCAACCTCCTTCTCGATGGGAACCACAAACACGTAATATCCACCGCTTTTTCCTTCCATGACCAGTGTTTTAAAGGACTGGGCATATGGCGCGCCTGTGATATCCGCACAGTGGATCCCATCGATAAATTCACCGCAGTCATATGTAATCGCCTCATATTTCACCTTTTTCCGGTCAAGCATTCTCATTGCATTTGTCTTCGCTTCTTTTCCCATTTCTGTCACTCCTTTGGCTTTCGCTCAGTTGTCTTCCCATTCATTCAGCTCATCAAGATCAAGCCCCGTCATAGAGGAGCTGTTACCCCGGCGGCTCTCCGAAGGTTCATCCAAAGGCTCCCTCCGCCGCGCGTAACGCTCTTTCCTTCTGTAATCCTCCTCAAGTCGGGAAGCTCTCCGGTCAGGATCGCCAGGACTTCTCCGCTTCCTCTCGTCTTCTTTTATTCTGTCATCCGCTTCCTCAGCTTCCTCTTCTTCCTCGTCATCCTCATAACGATCCCGATTGATGGCAAATTGGATCAGTATACCAAGAAGCGTGATACCAAGTGCCAGTCCTGCACCATACGGAAGCTGAGCAAGACCGCCGATCTTCGCAAGAGAAAAGCCCGCCAGCACTCCGCCAAAGACACTGGTACCGATAATGATAACCCCCTTTGCGTAGCGCATGGCCAGTGCCCCAAGTCCCACGCCTACAAGCAGGCAGAGAAAGAACGTAAAAGAACTGGTCGGATGCACCAGATAAATACTTAAGGAAATTCCGATACCAAAGCCCAGGACAAAAATTCCTGCCCGATAGATCAAAAAGGAAACAACCGCCAGAACAATGCCAAGCCCTGCCATTGCGCCTGCAATCACCATTTTATCCCGGACACCGGAAAGATAGATCACTCCAAAACCGGCTCCCGCACCAATGATAAATCCGAAGATCATCATCCAGAACCGCAGGATACGGTATCCAAGAAAGCAGTTCAGGATACCAAAAACACAGACCACACCATAGGCCACCATCATAAACCGCCCAATCTGCTCCATTCCTCCCACACGCTGCAATATATCAAACACCCTTGACAGCATATCCAGATTCATCATACCACTCCTCTCAAAATATAAAATATATGGTATAAAAACTATCCATCACACCATAATGATACTCTACCTGGTCGTAACCATGAAGCTCCATATAGTACTGCGCCACCTTTTGTACTGCCCCGTCATCCAGCCAGTCCTTCCTCGCCGCGTCAAAATCCTCCTGGCTTTCGAATTTAAACCGCACTACCGCAGCCCCGTTATCCAGTCGCATTTTACAGTAATCATAGATACTCTGGTAGTCATATTCCTGAAAGCACCCCTGGTTCTGGACATAAAAGTTCAGATCCTTCGCCGTACAATCCGGAACCTCGAGTTCATCGGAGGGCATATACATTTTTTCATATTCCTCCGGGAACGGACAGAGATAATCGTAGATGATCGTCTTGTGCTCTGCAAGCTGCGCCATATTACCGTTTAAAAAATCCGGCTGATCCCCATTCGTTGCATCTACATAATAATACGATTCTTTGATTTTTACAATATCCCAAGCATGTCCTTCCGTACTTTCCTTCGTACTTCCATCCACATAGATACAGGGAATATCAAGCCGCTCCAGAAGATACTGGATGGCACCTGCGTATCCGGCACAGACGGCAGCTTTCTTCCAGAAAACTCCTGCAATACTCTGGTCATCCTCACCGGTCTGGTACTGGGTGTTATCGATCACATAGGTATAGACAATGCGAACCTTTTCGTAGTCATCTGCATCCTGTGGGATCAGAGCTTTAACCTCCAAAAAGCAATTTTCCATTGATGCAAGGATTTCCTCCATCTCCTCCTCCGTATAGGAGTATCCCGGTGTAAACATGCAGTAATCCTCACCCGAATAGGTGGTTTTGTAAATCTTTTCCCGGTTATGCACCCAGAAAATTTCCGGGTGATCCTTCAGGACTGCGTGATAGGTCCGGTCAATGCTGTCGTCGTCCGAAAGTGTCAGATAAAATGCTTCCTCCCTGTTTCGGATCCCGGTCAGGATCTCACGGTATACCCGCTGTTCCTCCTCTGTAAGCTGTTTAAAATAATATTCCTGATGCCCCTCATCTGTCCTGGAAAACTCCATCTGCCGGAGCCTCTGGACCTCTTTTGGTTCATCGGAGAAAAAGCTCTCCAGAGATTCCTTAAATCCCTCCAGTGTCCCGGCCTGGGCAGGACGGGTACAACTTATACAAAGAGCCAGTACCAGCAATGCCGTAATCTGGCAGAAAAAAAATTTTTTCATACTCAAATCCAAGTTTCCTTTATTCTGTATCCAGAAAGGGCAGCCTCCCGCAGGAGACTGCCCTCTCATCCTTCGCTGTCTCTAATAATTACTGTTCCAGCTCCAGTGTCTCTACCTCATCGTATGTATCCACTGCATCGTCAATATCTTCCTCAGTCAGAGTCAGAGTCTCTACATCATCCGCTTCCTCATCCTCTGTAAGAGCTGTATTCTTAAAATCAGAAAGAAGATTATCTGAAGAAGCATTGCTAGCTTCCAGAGCCTCCTCCAGGGCACTAGATTTCACAACATCGGTAAGAACGGTATCTGTTCCGGACGTGTCACTGCCTGTGCTCTCCTCGTTGATCTCCTCAGCTGTACTCTCATAGAAGGACGGCTGTCTGATATAACGGAAGCTTGCACTGTATGCTTCACCGACAGTTACGCCATTCTTGCTGGAAGAGCAATGTACCGCTATCCAATCTCCGGAATCGGTCTTACCGCAGAGGATACCAACATGGTTATCACTTCCCGCTTCCGGTCCTCTCTGGAATACAAGATCTCCAGGCTGGGCATCTTCCTCGCTGACTACATTCGCCTTCTCCCACTGGTCGGAGGTTCCGTCACCGACAGCAGACTGCATTCCCTGATCCTGGTAGCCGTTGATCACTGCCCAAGTTACAAAACCACTGCAGTCCAGACCGTATGCGCGTAAGGTACCGGAGCTTTTGCTTCCTGCTGCGGAAACCGTCTCAACCGTTCCCCAGCTCGGGTCATTGCCGATTGCTGTGGACTTGCCGCCCCAGAAATATCCGACCTTACCTACCAGGGAATACGCAGCTGCGATTACACTGATACGATCCTCCGATACATCATCACCAACACTCTCACGGATAAAACCCTTGGACGCTGTCACAACTGCACAGAGAAGCTTACAGTCTGTCTCCACATATTTCTTAAGGACCGTCCTGTCCGCCTTCGCAATATTATTCTTCTTGATATAGTAGTTGATCTTACGGTTTCCGTAGGATACCTTCGTGATATCCTGCTTATCCCTCACGATCGGGTTCATATCTGCAAAAATCTCTGCCAGGGCATCCTTGCAGGATGCATCCAGCGTATAGGAGGTTGCTCCCTTCTGTGTCTGTTCATATACGTAAACAGCCAGGATATCCTGCCAGTTACGCACCAGAAGTGTATCATCTGTGATCTTATTCTTCTCTTTATATTCCTTCTCAATCTCATCCATCACCGATGAAAAATCATCCGAAAATGTAAGATTATAATTATTCTTCAGACTGTCCAGATAAAAATCCTTGCCTGCATGGAGATTGGAAACCATGTTCGTCACATAAACAGCAGATCCGATCTGTGCTGCTGAAGTACTGCTGTTTCCGCCGTCTGTAATGTCGGAATTCCCGTTATCGTCCTTCTTATCCTTCTTATCCTTCGTTTCTGCTGTGGCAAGCTTCTTCTCTGCTGCTGTCAGAGTGGAATAGTTTGTAACCTTCGCTTTATCGGCATCGGATAATGCATCATAGGCAGATCGTGCCTCCTGGATCTCTGCCTTATCCGCTGCCGTAATATCCCTGCCTGCCAGGGCACTAATCTTATCGATCACAGCCTGTACAGCCTTGGAATTATCCGGCGTGGTGGTGGGCTGTGGTGTCGCGGTAGGCTCTGGTGTTGCAGTCGGCTCTGGTGTCGCAGTCGGCTCCGGTGTCGCAGTCGGCTCTGGTGTCGCGGTGGGCTCTGGTGTTGCAGTCGGCTCTGGTGTCGCAGTTGGCTCCGGTGTCGCGGTGGGCTCTGGTGCTTCTGTCGGTTCCGGTGTCGCAGTCGGCTCTGGTGCCTCTGTGGGCTCCGGTGCCGGTGTCTCGATCACTTCCGGTTCTGCAGTCGGCTCTGGTGCTGCTGTCTCTGTCGGCTCGGACACTGCCGCACCTTCATCGCTCACAACCGCATCAGCCTCTTCAGCAGCCATAACTCCAACAGGAGATGACAGTACCATAGCTGATAACGTCGTGATGCACAAAAACTTATTCAGGTACTTATTCTTCATATCTGTTAAGATGCTCCCTTCTTTCATTGAACATCCCTTTACTTCCCCTATAATAAAGGTCTGCCTTAAACCATAGTAGATAACTTAAAGTTCAACTCTACTTATTCTATCATAGGAATTTTATGAAATCAACCATTCTGGCAGGATAACCTTTCCAATTAATTTATTTTTCACCTTTTATTCACATTTTCGCAAAAAGCTGCAGTGACCATGCACTGCAGCTTCTGCTATACTGTTCAGCCCGCCATTACCGGCTGTCCGTCCATATGAAATTGTCTTCTCACACAAAGCTGGAAAATCCCCTGTACCACCTGATAGCATACGCCCAGGATAAAGCGGATATCATCAGCAATACATCTTGGCCTCTCCAGATAACAGGCATGACGCTCCCGGATATATCCCACCAACGTCTCAAAGCTGTCAAAACGCTTCGCCTCATCCAGATGCCGGTCTGCCTGGCCGCTTAAAATACACTCCTTTAAGCGGTTCTTCAGCTCCGCCTCATAGGAATTATGCTCTGCAAGACTTCCTTTGTAAGTCCTGTTATGAGGAAAAGTAAAATAATCAGCCATATAATGCATGACTTCACCGAATCGTCTCCAGTATACCCTGGCATTACATTCCTCCGGGCTTCTCTCTACCAGCTCCCTCATCTTCTCCTGAAGCTGGCCGAAGGTTCCGAAGAATTCATGTCTGGTGGTAATAAATGACGGCTTCAGATCCGGCATGATATTCCCCAGGCAAAAAGCCTTCCTGTGCTGCTGAAGACTGTACACCTCTGACATCTGGTCGGCAAGGTATCTGCCTAACAGTATATGTGATTTTTTACGCAATGTTTTCCCTCTTCCTTCTTTCTCGGTTCCGAAGTCTGGCTGGATACATCAGTAAAGTGGTTCCGCCGGCCATTCTCCGAAATCATATCTTCCGTTTGTCGAAACCAACTTTACTATAGCACCAAAATCTCAAATATACAATCAAAGTTTCTGTAAAAAATGTGAAATTTTAATCCAGATCAAAAAGCTGTCTCTGCTTTAAGTCTACGTCGGCCCATACTGTACTAGTTTTCGGTTCTCCGTAGAGATAAACCGTACTGGAAACCTTAACATAAACCTTGCAGGATTCACGGTAGTCCTGTGTTCCGTCTGTCCTTGTCTGACGGAGATATTGCTCGATCTCCGGGATCGTGAGAGCATAAGCATTGTTATTCTTGGTATGGAATTTGCCATCTGCGCTGACGGTAAGTGTGCCGCCATCGTAATCTGTCAGGGTACCAACCGCACTGGTGATATCTGTGACCTTTTTGTTTGCAAGGGAGGAATTCTCAAGGATATCATTAGTAGAAAGCGCATTGCCGTTCTTCTCATCCTCGATGTAGAACTGAAATGTCATCTCCTGCTTCTCCTTATCCTCCTCACTTAAGTCTGCACTGACCATATTATAATCCTTTACATTGATATAAAGCTCCATATCCGGCTCCAGGGTATTCGCCTCGTCCTTTACCCACTTGCTCTGGTCGGTCATGTAATAATGGGCGGTTTCGGTCTCGGCGGTGGGGTTTAAGGTTTTTACGAAGTTTACATCCGGGGATGCCTGGGCAACATTGGCTGCTGCTACAATGCTGTTGATAAAAAGCTGGATCTCAGCCTGACTACCCTCGGCAGAGGAATGTCCCGTTCCTGTATAGATCACATTTCCCCTGCTGTAATAAAAGTAATTGTTTCTGGCATCGTTTGGCGAATTACCATATATGCTGTCCGAAAGACAATACCACACCACAATATCCGTTTCCCCGTCCGAGCGTCCGTTATTATCCCAGTCCTGCTCCAGTGCCAGCTGATAGTACTGACCATGTGTCGTTGCGATATTCAGCGTATCTGCTATCTTATAAGGATATTCCGTGATCGCACCGGTATTCACCTTTGTTGCTTTATTTGTTGTGTGAGTTCCGATGGATAAATTCTCAAGAACTCCGTAGGTGAAAGCCTGCGTCTGTGCATAGGTAGTATCTTTCTTTGTATTTCCCGATTTATATGCGGCATCACCTGTATATTTCACGATGGACTGTATTGTATCCCCGGAATTTAACTCCTGTCCTTTCTTTATAAGGGAAGAGATTGTTTGTCCTCCGCTCAGGGTTTCATCCGCAGTGATCCCATATCGATCCATACCCACTACCGACCGCAGGATACTGTTCAGTGAAATTCCCCAGGAAGAATTCTTACCATTCAGCCACGTATCATTATACACATCATACATCTTCGTTCCAGTGTCATCCGCCTTGATTTTCTTATCAATAGTTGTATTTGTATAATCATAGCTGAGATAAGAGGTTGTATCATGGGAAAATATAACGCTTCTGCCTGATCGAATATATTGTTTAATCGCATCCACCTGCCCTTTGTCATTGGGAATATTCTGATATACATCCGAAAATCCGATAATCAGGATCTGATATTGTTTCAGGTACGAGTAGTAGGCATTCTCTTCTTCTCCTTGTTTTCCATACCCACTAATCGTTATCCTGTCAATCTGAAAATTAAAATCCCCTTCATCTTCTACGGCCTTCAGTGCTTTCTGAAAATTTGTGCTTTTATCCAGATTCCATTCAGCATTGTTATATACAGTATCCGGCGCAATCTGAAGAGCTTTTATTACCTGCGCCGTACCCGTATTCTTCTGTTTGGAGTATCCGGTTTCCGAGGTATAAATATTAGAATTCGTATTATTGCTGATAACCAGCTTCCAGGTGATCAGCTTATAATACTCTGCCGGGATCTTTCTGGTTACAGTATACTGCTCCCCCAGCTTCAGCTCATATCTCTGATCGCCTTCGCCGTAAGAAACCTGAGAAAGAGCCTTTCCGCTGGAATCCGTTATGGTAATGTAGGAATCCTGGGACTCATTCTCCGAAAGATTTCCGTCAAAATTCAGGTCAAGATAAAGCTTGCAGTTATAGGTGCTGACTGCCGGGGCTGCATCCGAATCGTTCGCAATGGTAAATACATATTTCAGCTCATTATTCTCTATAAAGCCCTGCCCTTCCTGTGCATCCTCATTCAGACGCCTCGGCTGCGGCGGCTTTCCGTTTTCCGCAAACTGGATCTGCGGCTTCGCAAGATCCACATAAAAGGAATTCAACTTCTTCTCTTTTGCTGCCTCTGTCCAGGTAACGGTATTATCGTATTTTAAGGCTTCCTTGACAAATTGGTAATACCAGGAAGCACCATCTACATAGGTTGTATCTACCGATCTGTCACTACCTGATCCTGTGACAAGATTGTCTGCCAAGACTACCGGATAACCGCTCTTTACAAATCCGATCAGCTCCTTACACTGCTGCTCTGTCATATCATTTCCGGAACCTCTTAAATATCCCGCCCCGGATTCGCTGTAGGTGCTGACAGGCGCAAAGGTTTTGCCTTTGATAGTCCATTCATTATCCAGCCATCCTAAAAACTTGGTAATATAGGTATTACCACTCTCCAGCTTATCCTTTACCGATACTGCCCCACCGACATGTGCATACAGAAGAGGTGATGTTCCGTTGATCAAGTCATCTCTTGCCCCGTCATAGCCTCCCAGGTAGATCATGTCATATTCCGCCGCAATATCCTCCTTGTGGCCTACGAACTCCGCAGCTGTCATGGTGGTGATCGTTACCTTCCGTTCTTCTTTCGGTGTCACCACATCGATCTCCGCACAGCTTGCGAACTTGTTTATCACTGTGTCACTCAAAGTGGTCATAAATGTCAGCCTTATCTTTTTAACTCCTGCATATTCCTGACTGAAAGAAAGCTTCTTCTTCGATCTGTCAATACTGCCCGAGGTATATCCGGTGTTTCCTGTTTCCGTGCCGAGGCTTTTCCCCTTCGCATCATAAAGCTGGATCTTATATTCCCCAAGAACACCATTTGTGCCAGTCGGCCGTGGCTGATAGTATAGGCCTCTGACGGTCTCTGCTTCCTTCAGTGTAATTTCCAGCCAGTGGTGGCCTTTTTCCGTGCTGTTAATGTGCCCACTATGGTCTGTAATGGATGAATCGAAGGTATTTCCGTTTCCCCCATAAGCACTGTGCCAGTATGTACCGGAATTTCCATCTATACTGTTGCCCGATGATCCCTCGCTATTATAACAGCAGGCAGACACCGAATCGATCAGGCTCTCCTCTTCCCAGATCCATTGCAGGATCTGCGATTCACTCAGCCTGTTCGTTTCACCAGATTTATAGCTGTACGGCTCGATCTCCAGCACCTTGATCTCTGACTTGCTGTTCTGGCTTCGCTTATACTGATAATTGATAATATACTCCACAGCCCGTGCCTGAGAGATCTCGTAGCTCAGAGGATCCAGGGTCGTGCCGTCGGTGAGGTCAGTGTCACTGCCATCGGTTATATCATCGTCACTGTCATTCCCGTCCCCTCCCAGGGCACGGTATTTATTCTCACTCTTTATATAGGAAAGGATTTCTTCGAAACCCTCTGTTTCCGTGCGGCCATTCTCGCCTCCCGTATTAAAATCCGTATGGAAAGCGGTATTGATAAGGCTGCCCTCTTTTCCTGTCTGGAGTGTATTCTTGAAGAAATAGACATACGTATTCACATAATGCCCATCTGCATCGCTGTCCTTCTCAAGAGCATAGAAGGTATTCTTAAGGACAGAATTATCTGTCATTTTGGAGGTGTTGACAATGCAGGGAACCGTGGAGGATTCAAAATATGCTGCCGTTGTCGTAGAAAGCTCTCCGTTAATATAAATCAGGTCATAGTCTCCCAGGATTCCGGTATCGGATTCTGTGGCCTGTTCTGCATTCCCATCCTCGAATTCCTCTTCTTCACTGCCATCCGAGAGAGCCTCTGCGTCTGCACCCGATGCTTCTGCATTCCCATCGGAAATCCCCGCTTCTTCCGCCTCCCCGTCAGACAATTCCGAGGTCTCGTCTGTGAAGGTATCCTCACTTCCTACAGACTCTGCCACCGAAGCCTCCCCGCTATCCAGTTCCAGCGTAGAGGTATCCACGGCAGCTGCATAGATC
>CAVBVT010000087.1:0-12191 GCA_963598855.1 Eggerthellaceae bacterium | reverse complement strand
AATACCCGTGACTGGACTTGCACCAGCGAGATTAGTGCCATGCTCGGCACACAAAAAGAGCCGGAACACCTGCCCCATTTCCGTGTTCCGGCCTGTATATTTGCTTTTTTATACCGTTTTATTCAGCGGTACATCTTCATATAAGCTCCGTGTGCCTCGATCAGCTCGTCGCACATAGCCTGGATATCTTTGATGTTCAGCTCTGCGCCTGTGTGCGGATCCATCATGGCTGCCTGGTAGATCTTCTGGCGGTCTTTTGTTACGGCTGCCTCGATTGCAAGAAGCTGCGGGCTGATGTTGGATGAGTTCATTGCTGCCAGCTGTGTCGGAAGCTTGCCGACTTTTACAGGATGCACGCCTGTTCCGTCAATGTAGCATGGAACTTCTACGCAGGCATCTGGCGGAAGATTGTCAATGTAACCATTGTTCAGAACGTTTCCGCCGATCTTATATGGTGTGTTTGTAACAACAGCCTCCATGATGTAAGAAGCATACTCTTTACTTCTCTCATGGCCGATCTTGCCGTCTTTGAGGATATCCTCGCGCTCTTTTTCCCAGCCTTCGATCTGTTTGATACATCTTCTCGGATACTCGTCAAGCGGAATGTTGAACTCCTCGATCATCTCCGGATATTTGGATTTGATGAAGAACGGATTGTACTCTGCATTGTGCTCGCTGGACTCTGTGCAGTAATATCCAAGATGACGGATGTACTCGTAACGTACCATATCCTCGTGCTTCTCGCCGGATGTGTTCTTCTCCTCTGCGATTCTGCGGATCTCCGGATACAGGTCGTTTCCATCTTTATCATGGATCTCAAGAAGCCATGCCATATGGTTGATACCTGCGATCAGTTCGGTACGTCCTTCAAGCTTGTCTTCCATTCCCATTCCCTCAAGCAGTTTCTGGGAGCAGACCTGTACGCTGTGGCAGAGGCCTACGGTGCGGATCTTAGTGAAACGCTGCATATATCCTGTAAGCATTGCCATAGGATTGGAATAGTTCAGGAACAGAGTGTTCGGGCAGACTTCTTCCATATCGCGTGCAAACTCTTCCAGTACCGGAATGGTACGAAGTGCACGCATGATTCCGCCGATTCCAAGTGTATCTGCGATTGTCTGTTTGATGCCGTATTTCTTCGGGATCTCGAAATCTGTTACTGTACATGGCTCATAGCCGCCTACCTGAATGGCATTCACTACGAAATCTGCATCGCGAAGTGCATCTTTACGGTTCTCTGCACCAAGATAAGTCTTGATCACTGCGCGGTCCTCATTTACGTTGTGGTTGATGGCGCTTAAGATGATTCTGGAATCTTCCAGTCTCTTCTCATCGATGTCATAAAGTGCGATCTTGCTCTCGCGAAGTGCCGGTGTACACATACAGTCACCAAGTACATTTCTTGCAAAAACCGTGCTTCCTGCTCCCATGAATGTAATTTTGACCATGTTCGTTCCTCCTGTTGGTCTTTGTTTTGATCTCTTCTGGAATTCTGTTTCAATTCTTCTGAGATTCCTGATTTTCTGCTGATCCTGCGGCGCAGACCCGCTTCGTTTTTTCTGTGATTTTATCATACAGCCTTATATATTTTTATAATATATAGTTTGTTGATAAAAATTGTTGTTTTGATGCATAACTTTATTACAACATTCATTCCACGTAAAAAGCTCTCTGTCCATATCAGACTATGCATAGCACACTGGTATTAGACAGAGAGCTTTTATTATTTGCTGCAAAATAATCAAACGGTTCTTTACGGTTCGGATTCCGTATAATCCCCCTTCTTTCCCTTTACTACAAGCCGCCTCTTTTCCTCCTTGTATTCCCTTGGACTTTTTCCTGTTCTTGCCTTGAATACTTTTGAAAAAGCAAGGGGGTCTCCGTAGCCGACTTTCGCAGCCACCTCATTGACCTGGATATCACCTTTTTTCAGAAGAGATTTCGCCTTCTCGATCCGAAGGTTCATAAGGTATTCCTGCGGGGAACAGCCAAGGCTTTTTTTGAATGTGCTGGTAAGATAACTCCGGTTGACCCCGATATGATCTGCCAGCTCATTGATCTTCAGCCTTTTGTCAAAATTGGCCGCAATATAATCCACAGCATTCTCAACATAGGCAGAACTTGGATATCTGTGGGATGGCAGAAGTTTTCCCTCCCGAAGGCAGGCATCCCTGTTATCTGTAATAAGATCCGAAAACAGCAGCATCAGAAGCCCGTTTCTTTTCAGCTCATTTTCAAAAATGAGTTTATTTGTCTTCACCATGCCGTCAATATATTTGTTCACATTCTCCATACAATGGATCCTGCGAACAGGTTTTTCCCGGGTAAAACCGCAGGCATGGATCACTTCCTCCGCAGTCATTCCTTCAAAACCGACCCACCGGTATGTCCATGGATTATCCATATCTGCCTCATACCATGCTTCTACGCTGGATGGGATCAGAAAAGCTTCGCCTCCTGTCAGCTGATACTGACGGCCATCCATCTCAAAAACACCGGTTCCGGATTCCACGATATGAAGTACATGGGAGATTCTTTTATTAGGGCCAAATCTATGTCCTGGATCACAGATTTCCCATCCGCAGTATGTAAGACACAGATCCACTGCACCTTTCTGCAGATTTTCCAGACATTTGTATCTGTCTGAATTTGTATAACCAACTGTATGAAGCAAAGTCGCCACCTCCCCGAATTTTCTTTTCGCCTCAGTAAAGCGGACATTTATTTTCCGCTCTGCTATATGCTCATGAACGCAGTCGCTTCACAATGCACAGATGCTATATACACCAACAGGCCGCCATATCGGCGGCCTGCATTTATTTACTGGTTAGCAGATATTTGTGATCAATCCTCTGCTTCAATTGTATACAGTACGGAATGGAAATCACCGTTTGTCTTGTTGCAGTAATCTCTGTCAACCGGGATTCCTGCATACATCAGTTCATTTCCGTATGCTTTGAGGCATTTTCCCTCCCATTCTACCTTGTAAAGCTGATCCTCGTCAAGGCCTTTGAAACGCAGGCGCATCCAGGAAGCATTGACTTTGTTCAGTCTCTCATAGTATCCGGCAACTGCCTGTTTCTTGTCTCTGGAAACAACCATCCATGCAGTGTCATTGCCTTCGAACGGACTTAAGATACGGTAGAAATCACCCTCAACCTGGATCAGGTCACGATGTTTCTTCATGAATTCAACCTGTGCCTTTACCTCTTCGATTTCTTCATCACTTAAAAGGTTCAGATCCAGCTCATAACCGAAGGTACCAAAGTATGCCACATTTGCTCTTGTGGAAAGCGGTGTGGTACGGTGCAGCTGATGGTTCGGTACTGCTGATACGTGTGATCCCATGCTGACGATCGGATAAACGAAAGAAGTACCATACTGGATCTTCTCTCTCTCAGCAGCATCGGTATCATCACTGGTCCATGTCTGTGGTGCAAAGTACATCATTCCAGGATCAAATCTTGCTCCGCCGCTTGCACAGGACTCAAAGAGGATGTCAGGGAATCTCTCTGTCAGTCTTGTATACAGGTCATAAACACCAAGGATATATTTATGCATGGTCTTGCCCTGATCTGCTGCGGAAGCTCCGCGGCTGAACGGCTCAGACATATAGCGGTTCATATCCCATTTAATGTAGGAAATGGAAGATTCTTCTATAACTTTAGAAATGGAATCATAAATGAAATCTACTACTTCCGGTCTGGAGAAATCGAGAACGTGCTGATGTCTTGCATGGGACTCAAAGCGGTCCGGTGCTCCGATCAGCCAGTCCGGATGTGCCCGGTAGCAGTCACTGTTCTTATTAACCATCTCAAGTTCTACCCAGAGACCGAATTTCAGGCCCATCTCTTCAATCTTACGGGAAAGTCCGGAAATTCCGTTTGGAAGTTTATTCTTATTTACAAACCAGTCACCAAGGCCCTGATAATCATCGTTTCTTGTTCCGAACCATCCATCATCCAGAACGAACAGCTCTACGCCAACTTCTTTCGCTTTTTTGGCAATGTTGAGGATTTTTTCCTCATCGAAATCAAAGTAGGTTGCTTCCCAATTATTAAGAAGGATCGGACGTGCATGGTTTCTCCATTTTCCACGCATGAGACGGTCACGGTACAGTCTGTGGTAAGCCTGGCTCATTCCGTTTAGGCCCTTGTCACTGTATACCATAACAACCTCAGGAGCCTGGAATTCTTCATCTTTGGAAAGTTCCCAGGAGAATCCCTGCGGATTGATTCCCATCATCACTCTTGTCATCTCGTAGGTGGAAACCTCAACCTGTGCAAGGAAGTTGCCGCTGTATACGAAGCTGAAGCCAAAAACTTCTCCAGCATCTTCTGTTGTATGAGGGCGTTTCAGAGCGATAAACGGATTCTGCTCAGAACTGGAACCTGTTCCTGTAAGGCTCTGTACAGCCTGTGTTCCCATCTCAAGTTTGCGTGTTTTTACATAACGCTCGCGTGCCCACGCACCGGAAAGGTGGAGCATCTCATAATCCATATCCGGGAACTCAACGGCTGCACTCATCACATTCTCAAGACGGATCTTCTGATCTCCTTTATGAACAAGGCGTGCACTTCTTGTGATCACCGGATAGTCTTCATATACGGAATAGGTAAGAACAAGGTCTGTATCCATCACAGGATCATGAAGTGTGATGTCCAGAGATGTTGCCTCTTCCTCACTTTCTGTGTAGGTTGCAGGAAGACCTGCAAGTTTCTTCTTACCGCCATAGATCTCGTGGGAAACATATTTGAAATCTACGATCTCGCTTCCGTTCTCCTGACGTACCGTAAGGGCAGGGCTTCTGTAATCACCGGTTCCGTAAACAGGGTACTCCTGCTTGGTGTACTGCATGGAAAGAAGGCCTGGCTCCGGAACGCATACGGACATCAGGGAACGCATGATCTCCTCGTGAAGATAGCTGAAATCCTCTTTGTCGCGGATCGCTTTTCCATAGTAAAGGTTCTCCATCTGGCCATTTTCCATGATGCAGGTGATGTAGCTTAAATGTTTGTTGTAAATGTGGAATGTCTTTGATCCCTCATGAAATTTAATCGGCATAATTTTCTCCTTTTTTTCGTTTACTGCGGATAAAAATACCGCTGACAATCTCAATAACCAAATCCTCAGTTATATTCTTTGTCAGCGGTCTTGTTTCACATTTTTATGTAATTACAGTTTTCCACCGCTGGTAGCAATACCTTCGATAAACTGTTTCTGGAAGATCATGTAGATCACGATCATCGGAATGCAGGCAAGAAGTGAAGCTGCCATCAGTTCCGGGAATTTGGATACATACTGGCCCTGCATCTTTGCAAGTGCGGAAGAAAGTACCAGCATATCCTTATCTGTATTAACAATCATCGGCCACATCAGGTCTTTGAATGCGAATACAGCTGTGAAGATTCCAAGTGCGACCATACTGGATCTTGTAAGCGGTGCCATAATGTAAAGGAATGTCTGACCGATGTTACAGCCATCAAGTCTGGCAGCCTCCTCCAGATCCTTTGGCAGTCCCATATATCCCTGTCTCAGAAGGAAGGTACCGAATGCGGTAACCATACCTGGGAATACAAGAGCAAAGATGGTATTCAGCATACCCATCTTGCTGATCATCAGATACTGTGGGATGATGAAGATCTGTACCGGAACCATCATCTGGAACAGTACAAGACTGAAGCAGAGGTCACGTCCTTTAAAGTGAAGACGACCAAATGCATAACCTGCCATAGTTGCTGTAAGAACCGCACATACTACTCGGAAGAAAATCAGGAGCAGTGTATTCTTGTACAGAAGCAGGAAATTCATGTTATTGATTACAGATGTAAAGGAATCTGTTCTCCATACTTTCGGTAAAATGGTAAACGGGTTAACTGATGTAGCCTCAGTTACTGATTTAAAAGCCGTCAGGATCATCCATATAAAAGGTACCAGCATCGTGATCGATACAAGAATCAGTACGGCATGTATTAAAACGGTAGTTAATTTCTTTTTTGTCTCCATACTATCCATGATTAATCCCCCTTTTAGTTATAGAATACCCATTTCTTCTGTGCGATCATCTGGAATACAGTAATAACCATAGTAATTGCCAGAAGAAGAACTACGATCGTTGCACCGTAACCCATGTTCTTGTTGATAAATGAATATTTATAGAACAGGTATACCAGTGACTGGGTTTTTTCAAGTGCAGGATTGGATTTATCAATTACCATGTAGATCAGATCAAATACCTGCAGAGATCCAATCACACGTGTAACAAGTACGAAGAAAATGGTTGGTGAAAGAAGTGGAATAGTGATGCTGAAGAATGCATTCACACCTGTAGCTCCGTCAATCTCTGCTGCTTCATAATAATCTCTCGGGATTTCCTGAAGTCCTGCCAGGAAAAGAACCATGTTATAACCGATGATGGACCATACACCAATGATCGCAACTGCAAACACGGCGATCTTCGGGTTGGATACCCAGTTTACATGAACGTGGAAAATGTTATTGATAAGACCGAAATCAGAGTTAAACAGCCATCTCCATACCATGGCTACTGCTGCAGGAGCTGCTACCATCGGAAGGAAGATGATCGTTCTGTAAATAGAACGGCCTTTCATCTTTCTGTTAAGAAGTACTGCAAGAACAAGTGCGATCACAATAGAAAAAGGAACTTCCACGATCGCATATTTAAATGTGTTGATCAGCGCCTGCCAGATCTCTTTATCTGCGAAAACCTTCTGATAGTTCTGGAATCCGATAAAGATGTTTCCTTTACCGAAATCTCCTGTTTTGAAAAAGCTCTGGTAAATGGTCTGGAAGATCGGGATGATATTCAATATAATCAGTCCGATGGTTGTTGGAAGAATAAACAGCCAGCCCCAGAGGAATTCACTGCGTTCTCTCTTTGTCCGTGCCTGTGACTTGGTATTAGCCATAAGAATCACTCCTTCTATTCCTTCTATGTATGAGGCCGTCGCACCTGGGTGCGGCGGCCCCTTCATTGCTTTACATATTTACGATGTTTCCTGATACTTACTCCTCAGCAAGCTTCTCATTCATCTGATCAGCCATCTGTTTGCAAGCCTCTTCCATTGTGATGTCGCCTGTGTAAACACCCTTAAGGATCTCGTTGTCCTCGTTCTCCCATGTTACAGTAGATTTGGAATATGGACGGATTTCCATGTCATCCATCATGTTCAGGTAAGCCTGAAGATTGAAGTCTGCGGATTTAGCCCATGCATCAGATGTTCCTGTGTATGCACTCATTGTTACACCAAGCTCTGCCTGTTTCTCCTGAGCCTCTTTGGATCCCAGGTACTCAATCAGCTGCCAAGCTTCATCTGTGTGCTCACCGGAAGCAGATGCAGCCCATCCAAGTCCGTTGTATACGGAAGCTCTTCTGCCTGTCTCAGCATTCTTCGGAAGCTCTACACAGTCACAGTTTGCTGCTGTGTACTCATTCTCTTTGTATGCTGCCAGCATCCAGGATCCCTGGAATACCATTGCAACTTTACCGGATTCGAAAAGTACGTCCTCACCGTTCTCGGACATTGTCTCAAGAGAAGGCATTACACCATCTTTGATCCATCCTTCCAGAGTCTGCATAGCCTGGATTGTTTTCTCATTATCCCAGCCGGATTTTGTCTTATCCTCGCTGATGATCTCTCCACCATTATCATAGATCAGGTTGTAATATCCAGCCTGGTTGTTATCATTTCTTAATGCCATACCATACTGAGAACCATCATCCTTGGTAAGCTTCTTAGCTGCTTCTGTAACATCATCCCATGTCCAGTCAGCTGTCGGATAATCAAGACCAGCCTCATCAAACATTGTCTTGTTGTACCAGAGAGCGATAGTATCTACATCCTTCGGTACTGCATAATATTTATCATCGTATGTATACAGTCCCCAGATGTCCTCCGGATAATTCTCAGGATCGATCGCATCGCTGTCCTTGATCTTGTCGGTCAGATCAAGAAGCATATCGTTGGACATGTATCTCTCACTCTCATTGGAGTGCATCCAGAATACGTCCGGAAGGGAACCGCCCTGTGCACCAGCCTCAAGCATTGTCCAGTACTCGTCCCATTTAACAACGGAGATCTCTGTCTTGATTCCTGTCTTCTCTGTGAAGTCGTCCATGATTTCTTTCAGTCCTGCTTCCTGGTTGCTGTCCCAGATGGAAACGGAAAGTGTAACATCATCGCCCTTAGCATATACAGGAACTGCTGTCATCACCATGGCACCTGCTAATAATAAAGCTGCTACTCTTTTGAAATTCATAACTTCTTCCTCCTTTTAAAACTTTCTTATTTTCCCTCTTTCTTTGGTCAGTTTTTATATTTTCCCACGTCCCTGACCGTTGATATTATTATAATTGCACATGGAAAAATGATAAATGGATTATTGTCATTACTATATGGAAAAATGTTGTTTTTTATTCATATTGTCCATTTCTTGTTCATAGATTGTTAATTTTTCGTCATTTTTCCTGTGTATTTTGTGTTTTTCTTGTTTTATTTCACAATTTTCACTATTTTTGAGTATGTTTTGACGCTATTTTATTTGTTTATAGCAAAACTAACATTTTTACATGTCTGTTTTTGTATGTTTTTACTAACAAAAATTATGCAGATTTGTTTTTTGGATAAAAATAACTATTCTCCTTACTCACATAATTCCATGCGTGCCGTAATTTCTCCATGTGCACGCATAATTCCATGTTTTGTTTTTGCCTGTAAAAATTTTCTGTATGTGTCCTGATGTCAAGCAGATATTCGCACCCCCGCAGGGAACTTCCTTGATTCGGTTAAATTTGAGTTTTGTGCTGAAACAGTTATTGTGCACTTAATGATCAGCAGAGTGCTTCAAGATGCATATACTCTTCTTGTACGTTATCCGAAGAGCTTAGGGGTTACTGTTCACTCCGTGACCAGCAACACGCTTCGCGATGCACAGAAATCATGTTTTACATGATTTCGCGCCGCAATTCTCGGGTTTTCTGTGACCTCCGCTCACAAAAAACACCTCGCGGAATATTACCAGTGAACAGTAACGCTTAGGGATCAGTATTTTCCATGTCTTTACATATAAGTGATATCTGTGCTAAGATTACCTGTATCAGACGCTTTCCGTCCAGTCTGTTTTTATTTCGGGTTTTTATTTCTACAAGAAGGAGGAGGATATTCTATGAATCTTTTGAATGAAGATAATGTAGTTCATGTATTTCTCAATAAGCTGGGTGATATTGTGATCGCCAATCTTCTTTTTATTCTATGCAGTATTCCGGTGATCACCATCGGGCCGTCGCTGACTGCGCTTTATCACTGCATGATGCGTACAGTAAAAGGGAATAATAATGGTACTACGAAAACTTTCTTCAGAGCTTTTAAAGAAAATTTCAAGCAGTCTCTGATCGTATGGCTGCTCATTATGGCCGCAGGAGCTGTACTGATCTTGAATATGCGTTTTCTGCTCCATGCAGATGGAAGCAGTGCCCATATGCTGTTTTATTTATCTGTTGGAGTTCTGACTCTGCTGGTGATCTTTTCCTTATACATATTCCCGGTGATCGCCACGTTTGCAAATACGCTGGGGGTTCTTTGCAGGAATGCGTTTTTGCTGGCGTTTATGCATTTTCCTACTACGATCGCCATTGCTGTGATTTCTATTTTTCCGCTGTATATGACTTACCTGGATGCAAAAATGCAGCCGCTCTATGCCTGCTGCTGGTTCTTCTTCGGATTTGGACTCGTAGCTTTTATAAACTCAATGCTGCTGTATCGTTTTTTCAAAAAACTCCTTCCTCCAGAGGAAGATATTACGCTTTTATAATAATTTTATAAAAAATCGGCTTAGCCTTCATACCACCAACACAGCAGCATACCAAACCAAGCCAATAAATCCCAGCTATCCACAACGCAGAACATCGGCGCGCCCAGAGGGGAGGAGCGCGAGGAGGGGAAGCGGGCTTCGCAACTTTGAGTGCCTCCCCTCCTCGCACCCCACACTGCCAAGTGCCCCGCCTGGCAAGGCACTCCTCTCTCTAAAACGAAAATTTCTTAATAAATAAGATCATTTTCGTTTCAAAACAACCAATCCATCATTTTCCCCAAGAACAACCTCACATCCCCCAACAAGCCTTTCTCCTTCTCCCTCAGTCTTACCAAGACCAACCTTCATCCACTCACCATCAGGCAAACAAACTTTTCTTGAAGTCTCTCCCTGTCTCCAGACAGGTGCCACCAGCAGGTTCTCTCCGATCATAAACTGATCCATCACCTCTTCCATTCCCTGTCCAGGGAACATATACTCCATGGAGCGGGCGATGGGCTCACCAGTATCTTTCGCACACTCTACAGCAGCCAGGATTTCCGGCAGGCACTTTTCTCTGAGAGCCAGAGCATCCTTCACTCTCTGAAGATCCGCCTCCGGCAGCACACTCCACGGAGAAGCCGAAAACTGCATCACAGGCATCAGTGCAGCAATCTGCGCATACCGCACAAACATCTCAGGCTTGCACGCATTTTCATTTCCATTCAGAAAACAGGTATATTCTCCCCCTCCGATCATATCCGGGCTGCCAAAAGGATGACCGGTAAGTCCCTGGATCAAAGTATCCGGGATCAGTCCCGCAATTCCGGCCTCATCCCATTTCGTCTGCTTGTCGCAAAGTCTCTGCATCAGTGAATATCCGCCTGCACGGAAGCAGATCCTCAGCTCATTAAACGCATACTGCTCTGCAAACTCTGCCCAAAGTCTGGAAAGTTCATCCGTGGATACGTCCCGGAACATTTTATCCCCGGCATGATAGTAACATGGATCTCCTGCATCAAATTTGAAACCATCCACTCCCATTTCCACCAGCACATCCAACTGATCTTTCAGCCATTTCATCGCATCAGGATTGGTAAGATCCAGTGCTGCAGAATAGCCGTTCCACCACTCGAGGATCCTTGGTTTTCCATCCGGAGCCTCGATCAGATAATGCTTGTCTCTTGCTTCACGGAATTCCACGGTATCCGGTGTGATAAACGGACAAAGCCAGAGCATTACGGAAAATCCCATGTCATGAAGCTCTTTAAGCATAGATTTCGGATCCTGGAAATTATCTCCCCGGAACTGCCATCTTCCGTAATAAGGAGACCATCCATCATCGATCATCAGAACACCTGCCGGAAAATCATTTTCCAGAATGCCCTTTGCATATTTCAGGATATTGTCCTGGGTCTGATAATAGGTAAGCTCAATCCAGGAATTGTATACAGGTTCCTTAAAAAATCTGTCTGAAAGTCTGATCTCATGAAATAGGAAATGAGATTTCATGGATGCCAGGTATGCACCTCGCAGATCATGGAAGCCATCCTGTAAAATGATCCCAGCCGGGCCATCAGCCTCGATTGATCCTTTTCGGAAAGAAATTCTAAAGCCGGCATCACTCCAGATGTAGCGTCCTTTCGAGGAAAGGAATAATGGCATGATCTGATTGTGGGTTGGGTTTTCCATAAAATCCCATTCCACAATGGACTCGGTGCTGATTGGCTGGCGGTAGCCTTCGTAGACCGCACCGCCGTACCAGAATTCGTTTGCCAACATTTTTGTTTTCATGTTGAAGCTCCTTTCTATATGTAAATTTATGTTTTTTGTTTTAATGTTGAGGTTATTTTTTTGATAATATAATTATTCTTATTCCACTTTTTCTCGTGTGGAAGGTACGAGGGGGAAAGGCACTCGGAGTTGCGAAGCCCGCTTTTCCCCCTCGCGCTCCCCCTTTCTGGGCACGCCGCTGTGATGCGTTGTGAAACGTGAAAATTTATTGGAGAAATCTTGTATGCTTCTGTATTGGCCATGGTCAGCTGAGCCGATCTGTGGTAGCGTAAATGTTAATAATGAAGCTCTATGTTACTCAATGTGTACAGAAGGCGGTCTGCGCTGCAGACCTGTTCTTGTTATTTTGTGGCATAAACATATTCTCATCAATACTGCCTTGCCGCAGTTTCAGGGAACAGGCCTGCTTCGCAGGCCGCTTTCCCGTACTTTTTCAATTCCCTTTCGTAAATTGAAAACTCGGCTCAAACTCCATACTTCCAATAAAGAAGCATACAATCCACCAGTCAATAAATTCCAAATCTCCACAGCTCAGAACAGCGGCGTGCCCAGAGGGGAGGAGCGCGAGGAGGGGAAACGGGCTTCGC
>CAVBVT010000086.1:0-12361 GCA_963598855.1 Eggerthellaceae bacterium | reverse complement strand
GTAAAGAAATTTTCGAGAATCGTATGTGTTTCACTGTTTAGTTATCAAGGTTTGTTATTCTTTCGAACAGCTTGTTTATTTTATCTCATTCAAAACTGTTTGTCAAGAACTTTTTTTTGATTTTTCAGAAGTTTTTTTCAACTTCTTTAAACCAAAAGCGGAGAAGGAGGGATTTGAACCCTCGCGCCGCGTTAACGACCTACTCCCTTTCCAGGGGAGCCCCTTCGGCCAGCTTGGGTACTTCTCCAAATTGCCCTACTCACTAAGTAGTTTCGATATTTATCTCTTTCGCCCTAAGCGACAGGTGATATTATATCTCATTCATTTCATATTGTCAAGTACTTTTTAAACTTTTTCCAAAAGTTTTTATTATGTATTTGACTAGCGGAGAGAGTGGGATTCGAACCCACGCGCCCTTGCGGACAAACGGTTTTCAAGACCGCCTCGTTATGACCACTTCGATATCTCTCCGTATGTTGTTTTTTGTGCTGTTTTGTCAGCGCATGTTGTATTCTAGCATCAAATATCCTGTATGTCAATAACAAATTTGATATTTTTTTCAAAAAATTGGACATATAACACCAATTCATGCTATATGCCCATATTTACAGGGATTTTCCCTGCTTCTACTCTCTGTTTTCTTTCAGAAATGCCTCTGCGACAGCCAGATCTTCTGGTGTTGTGATCTTAATGTTACGATAAGAACCTTCTGAAAAACGGATTTTTACCCCGGTTTCATGTTCTGCTACCATGGCATCGTCCGTAATCCCGGTCATATCTTTCTGCCGGATGCTGGTGTATGCACCATAGATCAGAGGGTACTGAAATATCTGCGGGGTCTGGACGATCCACACAGTGCTGCGATCCGGAGTTTCGCTTACATTACCTTCTGCATCTGCGATCTTGACAGTATCTTTGGACGGCATACCTACAACACTTGCCCCGGTTTTGGATGCTGCAGCAAGTCCTCTTTCAATGATTGCATTATCAATAAATGGTCTGGCTCCGTCATGGATCAGAACATATTCTGTATCTTTACATGCACGAAGCCCCTCATATACAGAATCATAGCGCTCTTTTCCACCGCACACCACAGCGGAAACCTTTGTGAAGCCATATTTTTCCACAATTTCCTCTTTGCAATAGGAAATATACTCCTCTCCTATTACAAGAATGATGTCCCGTATCAGCGGACTTTCCTGAAAACAGTGCAGGGAATAACAGAGCACAGGCATTCCGCCCAGCTCCATAAACTGCTTCTGTATCTTACTGCGCATTCTTTTTCCCTGGCCTGCTGCCAGAACGATAGCTGTGTTTCTGCATTCTCCCATGATAATTACCCCGGATTTCCTATCTTTCGCCAAGTTTCAGGTTGGGAACTGCATTGAGATCCCAGCTGTGGCGTGTTCCTTTGATATATTCGTAGTATGCTGCCACTCCAATCATAGCTGCATTATCTGTACAGAAGATCGGTGACGGACGGTAGAACTTGTAGCCGTGGTCTGTGCATGCTTTCTCCATAGCTGCACGAAGAGCCCCGTTGGAAGCCACTCCACCTGCGATCGCAATTTTTTTCATGCCATGATCAGCTGCTGCCTGCATGGTATGCTCCACCAGGACATCAACAACTGCTTTCTGGAAAGATGCCGCAATATCAGCGCGGTTCACTTCCTCACCTTTCATCTTCGCACCGTTTAAGTAATTAAGAACTGCAGATTTCACACCGCTGAAGCTGAAATCATAAGGATTCTCGCCAATTTTTGCACGCGGGAACTCAATAGCTTCCGGATTTCCCTCTTTTGCCAGCTTGTCGATCTTCGGGCCGCCCGGATATCCAAGTCCGATAGCACGGGCCACCTTATCAAAAGCCTCTCCTGCTGCATCATCTCTGGTTCGTCCTAAGATTTCAAACTGTCCGTAGTCTTTCACAATGACAAGGTGAGTATGTCCGCCGGATACGATAGCACAGAGAAATGGCGGTTCCAGATCCGGATGCTCGATGTAATTGGCTGAAACATGTCCTTCAATATGATGCACGCCAACCAGCGGCAGATTTTTTGCATAAGCGATTGCCTTGGCCTCTGCCACGCCTACAAGAAGCGCACCAACAAGCCCAGGTCCGTATGTTACACCGATCGCATCAAGATCATCCAGAGTAACTCCCGCTTCATCCAAAGCTTCCTGGATTACCTGATTGATTCTTTCTATATGATTTCTGGAGGCAATCTCAGGTACAACCCCTCCGTAAAGTTTATGGATCTCGATCTGTGATGAAATCACGTTTGATAAGACAGTCCTTCCGTTCTTTACAACGGAGGCTGCAGTTTCATCACAGGAGCTCTCAATACCAAGAATTAATGTATCTTTCATTTTTCAGTCCTCTTCAAAATTCAGTTCCACACTTTTGCCGTCTTTTCCCGGCCATGCCTTCGGAAAGATTTCACGGACTGTATCCATGTAATCATCCGGACGCACCAGTGACGGGCTGTAGTGGGTAAGCCACATTTCGCCCACCTTTGCATCACGGGCCAGAGTTGCAGCTTCACGGAACGTCATGTGCTTGTAGCCTTTTGCTTTCTCGATCTTGTCATCTTCTCCGTACATTCCCTCGCAGATAAAAAGATCCGAGCCTTTTGCATTGCGTAAAATGGACTCTGTTGGTCTGGTATCTGTTGTATAGGTAAGCTTGATTCCTTTTCGCGGCGGCCCGAGTACCATGTCCGGGGTGTAGACTCTGCCCTCATTTTCTACTGTCTGGCCTTTCTGCAAAGGATTCCAGAATTTCAGTGGGATTTCATGCTCTCTGGCACTGTCTGGAGAAAATTTTCCCTGCCGAAGTATCTCGAGGGTATAGCCATAGCAGGTTACATTATGATTTACACGAAACGCAGTGATGCGGTAGCCATTCAGCTCCAGAACTTCCTCCGGCTTCGTGATCTCAATAAATTTTATCTCAAAAGGCAGTTCCGGCGCGATAACGCGAAGTGCGTTCACCACGCGTTCCAGCCCTCTTGGTCCTACAAGAGTCAGCGGTTCTGTACGGTCCGCATTTCCCATTGTAAGAAGAAGACCCGGAAGTCCGCTGATATGATCCCCGTGATAATGGGTGAAACAGATCACATCGATGGGCTTGAAACTCCAGCCTTTTTCTTTGATGGCTACCTGTGTTCCCTCTCCGCAGTCGATCATCAGACTGCTGCCGTTATAGCGGGTCATCAGCGCAGTAAGCCATCTACGCGGCAGCGGCATCATTCCACCGCAGCCAAGCAAACAAACATCTAACATATTTTTCCTCCTGTACGTGTCATAAGGACAGCGTCCTCCGTGGGATCTGTATAATAAGCTTTGCGCAGTCCATCCCTCACAAAGCCTTGCCTCTCATAAAGCCTGATCGCAGTTTCATTTCCTGCGCGCACTTCCAGATGGATCATGGTAATGCCGCGCTCAAGAGCCAGGCGCACCATACTCTCCACCAGAAAATTTCCGATTCCTTCTCTCTGGCGGTCTTTGCGCACAGCAACATTGGTCACATCGCCCTCATCCAGTACGGTAAGAAGTCCGCAGTATCCCAGGATCTGGCCTTTCTCTTCTACAACAAGAAACATTGCATTATCTTTCATAAGGAATGTAAAAAATCCCTCTTTTGTCCAGGGAACGGAAAAAAGCTCTTCTTCGATCTCCATGACCTGATCCAGGTCATCTACCAGCATCTCCCGCAAGATCATGCTTTATCTCCTTCTGCTTTCAGTTTCTGGGCACGTTCCCGCTCTGCCTGTGACACACGGAGATAGTCCGGTTTGTGCTCAGCAGCTGTCTCTGTTCTGCCTTCTTTAGCATAAAGAACTCCAAGTGCACCTACTGCGCCAGCTCTCTGTCTGGAAAGGTGAGCCGGTGCAAAAGAATATGGCACATTCAGTTTCTCTGCAATAATATCCTTAAATACAGGCACTCCGTCTCCCAGGAAAGTTACCGGCTCCTGCATCTCATTCAGCATGGAGAGCAGCTCCTCGATTCCTGCAGCCATCTGATCTTTTACCGTTACAAGCTTATGCTCTTCATATCGGTAAATACCTGTATAAACCTGTTTTCTTCTTGCATCCATGATCGGACAGATCAGTCCGTTTACATCATAGAGATTATAGGCAAGTGCCTCCACTGTAGGAACTCCCACAAGCGGCTTATCAAGGGCAAGTCCAAGTCCCTTGGCTGTGGCAGAACCGATACGAAGTCCTGTAAAAGATCCAGGTCCTTTCGCTACTGCAATGGCATCAATGGTTCCAAGATCAAGCTCTGTCATCTTCACGATCTCATCCAGCATTGGAAGAAGTGTCTGTGAGTGTGTCTTCTTATAATTAACCGTATATTCCGCTACCAGTGTCTCATCCTCCACAACGGCTACGGATGCAACAATACCGGAACTGTCCAGTGCTAAAACTCTCATTCGGTCTCTTCTCCTCTCTCCTCGATGGTGATCTTTCGATATTCAAATCCCCTCTCGAGATCTTTCTCAATGGTAACTTCGATCCTTTTTTCCGGAAGGATCTCCTCGATCAGCTCTGCCCATTCGATCAGGCAGATTCCCTGTCCGAAAAAGTAATCATCGTATCCGATCTCTTCCATTTCTTCCAGATCTGCGATACGGTATACATCAAAATGATAAAATGGCAGACGGCCATCTTCATATTCCTGGATAATGGTAAATGTAGGACTGTTCACAGGTTCTGTGATCCCAAGTCCTGCTGCTACGCCCTGTGTAAACACGGTTTTTCCAACTCCAAGATCGCCTGTCAGTGTGTATATCTGTCCCGGTTTCGCATTCATTCCGATCTTTCTTCCGACCTCGAATGTTTCCTCCGGATCATGCGTTTCTATGATCATATTTTCCACCTTTTTCTTGCACAATTATTCTTTGCATATTATAATAGAGCGAACAGCGAAATACAATACTTTTTGAAAAGGAGTGCGAAAACTATGGCAAATCCTATCGTTACCATCACAATGGATAATGGCGATATAATGAAAGCGGAATTATATCCGGAGGTTGCACCGAACACAGTAAATAACTTCATCAGCCTTGTTAAGAAAGGCTTCTATGACGGCCTGATCTTCCACCGTGTTATCAACGGTTTCATGATCCAGGGCGGATGCCCGGACGGAACAGGAATGGGCGGCCCGGGATACAGCATCAAGGGTGAGTTCTCCCAGAACCGTTTCCAGAACGACCTGAAACATACACCTGGCGTTCTCTCTATGGCAAGAGCTATGCATCCGAACTCTGCCGGAAGCCAGTTCTTCATCATGCACAAGGCTGCTCCGCATCTTGATGGAAGCTACGCTGCATTTGGCCAGATTACCGAGGGAATGGATGTTGTGAACGCTATCGCTGAGACAGATACCGACTACAGCGACCGTCCGCTTGACGAGCAGAAGATCAAATCCATGACTGTTGAGACTTTTGACGTGGATTATCCGGAACCGGAGAAATGCTAAGAAGCGTTTTTCCGCAGGAAGATCGTAATTTGTAATATATGTAAATCCCGGGAAATGGATGGTATATTGTAATATGATATACCTGTTCACTTACCGGGATTTTTTATATTTATTTCAGAAAGTTATATTCAGAAATCATTCTGCTTCTGCGCTCCTGTTTACACTATATCCTTATAAACAGTGCCACCGCATTTCTTATTGTATTTCCTATTGTAATTCTTATTTCTCGAATGTTTTTACTTCTCCATTGACTTTTGCAAAATAAAGCTCTGCGTCTTTCTCAAGTCCTGCTCTTCCGTTGGTTCCTTCTGTGATCGCTTTCTTCACCTCTTCGATCTGGTCATCCGGCACAAGAAGCTTCAGAACTACCTTATCTGTATATTCAGAATCCAGGATCGGGAGATTTCTTTCTCCTGCTATGTACTGGATCTTTCCGATGCCTGTATAATCCGTTGTTACCTGAAGGGAAATCCCATGATGCTTCTCGATCACAGTACTTGCTGCAAGTCCGGCCTGCACAGCACCGGAATATGCACGCACAAGCCCGCCTGTTCCAAGAAGCACGCCTCCAAAATACCTCGTCACAACAATTGCCGCATTATAGATCCCGGCACCAAGAAACACATCCAGCATAGGTCTTCCTGCTGTCCCGGATGGCTCTCCGTCATCACTGCAGCGGGTAGCTTCCCTGTTCATGCCTACAGAATATACATAACAGTTATGGCGTGCATCCCAGTATTTCTTCTTCATTTCCTCGATAAAGGCAAGTGCCTCTTCCTCTGTCTCCACAGGGCGGACAGTCGCGATAAAGCGGGATTTCTTCTCGACCAGTTCGCCTTCGCCGCCTTCGTATATGGTTTTATAATGTTCCAGCATATCTTTTATGCCTCCGTTTTTTCTGAGTTTTCGTAACTTACAGTTACCAGTTTCCTTTATTGTATAATAATTGATGGCTTTGCGCAATGTATAAGATATCAACTGCCGCAAGCCCTGCTTTGCTCAGTAAAATATCATGATTTGTGAAATTTTTTTTAAGGGTTTATTTAGCATTCCATATTTGATATAATGAAACGGATTATAAAGGAGGAATAACATGAACTACGGAAAAAGATCCACTTCAAAGAAGCGGAATGCTCTGATCTCCCGTACTTCCATGCTGGAAAAAAGAGCTCACGTTTCGTTTATCCGGGTTTTATTTACAGCTTTGATCGCTGTCTGCGTCATGGTTGTCTGCCTTGGCATCGGTTCCTTCCGGGGCGTGATCGCCGGTGCACCTGATGTCAATGATGTGGATATTTCACCTCTCGGATATGCAACGTTCCTGTATGATGATCAGGGAACCCAGATGAGGCAGCTTTCAGCGCCTACATCCAACCGTCTCCCGGTATCTTTGGAGCAGATCCCGGTCAGTCTGCAGCACGCAGTGGTGGCCATTGAGGATGAGCGTTTTTATGAGCATAACGGTATTGATGTCCGAGGTATTGCACGTGCCGGTGTGAAAGCGATCACAACCGGTAATTTTTCTGAAGGTGCCAGTACTATCACACAGCAGCTTCTGAAGAACAATGTTTTTACGGACTGGACTAACGAATCCACACAGCTGGAACGTTTTACCCGTAAATTCCAGGAACAGTACCTTGCTGTACAGATTGAGAAGAAATACAGTAAAGATGTGATCCTTGAGAATTATCTGAACACCATCAACCTTGGAGCAGGTTCCTACGGTGTGCAGGCTGCATCCAAGAAATATTTTAATAAAGATGTATGGGATCTGAACCTTTCTGAATGTGCCACACTTGCAGGCATTACCCAGAACCCGACCAAGTTCAATCCCATTACGAATCCAAAAGCCAATTCCAAGAGACGTAAGGAAGTCCTGGATCATATGCTGGACCAGAAATACATCTCCCAGGACGAATATAACACAGCATTAAATGATGATGTTTATACCCGTATTCAGGCAGCACAGTTTGAGAATACTGAGGAAGAAAGCACTGTTTACACATATTTTGAGGATGAAGTTACCAACCAGGTCATCAGCGATCTGATGAATATCAAAGGTTACTCAAAGACACAGGCTACCAACCTTCTCTACAGCGGCGGTCTGAAGATCATGACAACGCTTGATTCCAGTATACAGCAGATCTTGGATGAGGAATATGCAGATCCTTCTAACTATCCGGATGATACTCAGTATGAACTGGATTACGCGCTTACTGTCCAGACTCCGTCCGGAGAGCAGGTCAACTACAGTAAGGAAATGCTTCAGCTTTATTTCCGTGATCAGGATCCTGAGTTTGATCTTCTTTTCAGTTCTCCTGAAGAGGGACAGCAGTATGTTGACCAGTACAAGGCCAATATCCTTGCAGATGGAAGTACAGTTGTTTCCGAACGTGTTAATTTCGCACCGCAGCCGCAGTCTTCCATGACTGTCATCGACCAGCACACCGGATATGTGAAAGCACTGATCGGAGGCCGTGGTGAAAAAACAGCCAGTCTTACCCTGAACCGTGCAACAGATACAACCAGACAGCCTGGTTCTACTTTTAAGATCGTATCTACCTATGCACCGGCTCTTAATGAGAAAGGTGACACACTGGCAACTACATTTATGGATGAGCCATATGAATATCCTGATGGTTCTCCGGTCAACAATGCAAGCCGTACTTACGGCGGTGAGACAACGATCCGTAAAGCGATCCAGAACTCCATTAACGTTGTTGCGGTCAAATGTCTGGAGCAGGTTACTCCTTCTCTTGGCCTTAAATATCTGGATGATTTCGGCTTTACAACACTGGCCCACGGAACAGACGCAGATAAAGATGCCAACGGAAATGTATGGAGTGACGCCAACCTTGCAACCGCACTTGGCGGAATCACCAACGGTGTCAAGAATGTTGAACTCTGTGCCGCTTATGCAGCCATTGCAAACAACGGAAATTACATTAAACCGATCTACTATACACAGATTCTTGACCACGACGGCAATGTTCTCATCGAGAACTCTTCTGTTTCCAGATCCGTTATCAAGGACAGCACCGCTTATCTTCTTACAAGTGCCATGGAAGATGTTGTCAAAAAGGGTACAGGTACAGCCTGCCAGCTTGACAATATGACAGTTGCAGGTAAGACAGGTACCACCGAGGATTACAATGACCTCTGGTTTGTAGGCTATACACCGTATTACACATGTGCTGTATGGTCCGGTTACGACAACAATGAGAAGATTCCTGAAGATGCCCGCAACTTCCATAAGAACCTTTGGAGAAAAGTTATGAACCGTATCCATGAAGGCCTGGAAGATAAAGATTTCGAGATGCCTGCAAGCGTAGAGAAAGCAAGCGTCTGCTCCGAAACTGGTCTTCTGCCGCGTTCTGGATGCCCGACAATTACCGAATACTTCGATATCTCCAGTCTTCCAACTGAGTACTGTGACCAGCACTTCTACGGAAGCAGTGATTCCTATGATGAAGACTCCTACAACTACGATGAGGATTCTGATTCAGATTCCGCAGCGGATGCCATTCCAACTGCTGCTCCTGACAGCACCGATACTGGTGACAACGGAGATAATACAGACAACGGTTCCGGTGATAATACAGATGACAGTGGAAACACAGATAATGGTGATGACGGCGGCAGTAGCGATGACACCGAGGATGATACAGGTGGAGACAGCAGCGATGATGGCAGTGGTGATAACGGCGGTGACAGCGGTTATGAGGAAGATCCTGTAGAATACTACGAATAACCATGTTTGGCCACCACGATCAACCGCAATAAAAAAGTGTGAATTCCAATTTTATACCGGCTTTCGATTTACCAGAGACTTGATCTGGCATTTCGAAGCCGGTATATTTTTTTAAGAATTCACACTTTTTGCATTATATGAAATATTTAGTAAAGCGGACATTCGCAATCCGCTTCGCGACCTGCGTTCAATTACAGCACCATCTTAGCTGCGCCGTAGATTCCTGCATCATTGCCAAGTGTTGCGATCACGATCGGAGTATCTTTGCAGGATGAGAAAGTATACTCTTTATAATATTTCTGGATACAGTCGATCAGAGGCTGTCCGGCCTTGGATACACCACCGCCGATTACGATAGTCTCCGGATCTGTCACGCAGGCAAACATTGCCAGGGAACCGCCAAGCTGCTCGCCGACTTTCTCCATGGTTGCCACAGCTACCGGATCATTCTCCTTGAATGCATCCAGAACCGCTTTTGCAGAGATCTGATCCCTATCGCGGAGAACACTGTTCTCGCTGGATGCTGCAAGCTCTTTTTTTGCCATGCGGACAATTCCTGTTGCGGAAGCAAACTGCTCCAGGCAGCCCTTGTTTCCACAATTGCAGGACTCTGTCTCATGATGATCCACATTGGCATGTCCGATCTCACCGCCTGCTCCGTGATGTCCTGTTACGATCTTGCCGTCAACGATGATTCCGCCGCCGACACCGGTTCCAAGTGTTACCATGATCACATCTAAAGAACCTGCTGCTGCACCTTTCCATGCCTCACCAAGTGCTGCTACATTGGCATCATTTCCGGCTTTCGCACGGAGACCTGTCAGCTCTTCCATCTCACCTACAACATTCTTATATCCCCAGTAAAGATTTACTGCACGCGGTACTTCACCTTTGGAGTTTACAGGTCCAGGAACACCGATTCCAACACCTTCTACATCGTCTTTGGAAATGCCTTTCTCTTCGATCTTGGCATTTACGGCTGCTGCCACATCCGGAATGATCTGATCTCCGTTGTTCTCCTTGCGGGTCGGGATCTCCCATTTCTCAACAAGAGTTCCGTCTGTGCGGAAAAGTCCGCATTTTACAGTTGTTCCGCCTACATCAATTCCAAAACAATATGTTCCCATTTCTTATCCTCTCTTATTCTTCGTCGTCTGGATTCTCTCTCTTCTTGGCCAGGTTCGCCTGAACACGCTTGTACAGTGCCTCGGCTGCATTGTAGCCCATCTTCTTCTGTCTGTGGTTGACAGCTGCTGCCTCAACGATGATCGCCAGGTTACGGCCCGGACGGATCGGAAGGGAATGGCATACAACCTTGTTTCCAAGATATTCTGTGTACTCCTCATGAAGTCCCAGACGGTCATATTCCTTATCTCTGTCCCACTCCTCAAGCTTGATAACAAGGTCAATGGACTGGGTATCCTTAACGCTCTCTACACCGAACAGGGTCTTTACATCAATGATACCGATACCGCGAAGCTCGATAAAGTGACGTGTGATATCCGGAGCAGATCCTACCAGTGTTACATCACTGACTTTACGGATCTCAACAACATCATCACTGACAAGACGATGTCCACGTTTGATCAGCTCCAGAGCTGCCTCGCTCTTACCGATTCCGCTCTCACCTGTGATCAGGATTCCCTCGCCGTAAACATCCACAAGTACTCCATGGATGGAAATGCAAGGAGCAAGCTGTACGCCAAGCCAGCGGATGATCTCTGCCATAAAGCTTGAAGTTGTTCTTTCTGTCACGAATGTTGGAACATTATATTTAACGGCCAGATCGATCATATCCTGGGACGGACGTGTCATTGTACTGAAAATAACGCACGGGATCTTGCTGGAGATGAAACGCTCGTATTTAAAACGTCTCTCTTCCTCATTAAGCTGCATCAGGTACGTATACTCTACATATCCGATGATCTGTACACGCTCATTTGCAAAATGCTCCAGATATCCGGTAAGCTGAAGCGCAGGTCTGTTGATCTCTGCTGTCTTGATCACGATGCCGGACAGGTCGATCTCCGGAGTCAGATTGGTAAGCTCCAGTTCCTGTGCCATCTTTGTCAACTGTACACCCTTCATACTTTTTTATCTCCTTTTCGCTGAAAGTTTGCATTCTCACTGCCGTTTTACCGGGGCATGAGACACCTTATGTTTAATTATACACAATCAGGCTGGAAACTGCAATGCGGCATCAGGATTTATGGAAAAATTCATACACCTGGCGGGCACTTCCTGCATTCATGCTTTCTGTCTGCGCCAGCTCTTCCTCGGAAGCATCCCGGATGTTTTCCACAGATTTGAATTTTCGAAGGAGAGCTTTCCTCCTGGTGTCGCCGATTCCGGGGATATCGTCCAGAATGGAATGTACCTGTTCCTTGCTTCTGAGGGAACGGTGGTATTCAATAGCAAAACGGTGGGCTTCATCCTGGATTCTTGTGATCAGGCGGAAGCCCTCACTGGATGTGTCAATGGGAATCTCCACATTGTCATAATACAGTCCTCTTGTTCTGTGGTGGTCATCTTTTACCATGCCGCATACAGGAATGCTGATTCCAAGATTTCCCAGAACTTTAAGGGCTATATTTACCTGGCCCCTTCCACCATCCATCAGGATCAGGTCAGGGAGCCTTGCAAAACTGTCAAATTCACCGTTGCTCTCATGGGTGAATCTTCGGGTCAGAACTTCCTCCATACTTGCGTAATCGTTAGGCCCCTGCACCCACTTGATCTTGAATTTACGGTAATCGCTTCGTTTCGGGCGGCCTTTTTCATAAACTACCATAGAACCTACGGATTCGAAACCGCTGATATTGGAGATATCGTAGGCTTCCATCCGAACCACGTTTTTAAGGCCCAGCCAGCCCTCTACTTCGTGAACTGCGCCGATAGTTCGGCCTTCTTCTCTCTTGATCCGCTCTCTGTCTTTGGAAAGGACCATGCGGGCATTTTCCAGGGCAAGCTCTACCAGCTTCTCCTTGGTTCCTTTTTTCGGGACACGAATGTGCACTTTCTGCTTTCTTCTGGCTGTAAGCCATTCCTCGATAATGTCCGCGTCCTCGATCTCACTCTGGAGCATGATCTCAGACGGGATGAACGGTGTTCCTGCATAGA
>CAVBVT010000085.1:0-12692 GCA_963598855.1 Eggerthellaceae bacterium | reverse complement strand
AGCGGTTCTGCAGCAGCAGCCCGCGGTGGTGTGACAACCGTAGTTGCCATGCCCAATACAACTCCCACCATCGACAATCCGGACAGAGTAAATTATGTACATAATAAGGCTGCACAGGTGGCAGGCATCCATGTACTTCAGGCCGGAGCTGCCACGAAAGGCGAGAAAGGAACAGAACTTGCAGACATCAGAGGAATGGCAGAGGCTGGAATTCCGGCTGTTTCCGAAGATGGAAAATCTGTAATGAATACAGCACTTTGCAAAGAAGCTATGAAGATCGCGGCAGAATGCGGCGTTCCATTTTTTGACCACTGCGAGGATATCGATCTCCGCGGTGATGGATGTATGAATGACGATGAGAATGCCAGAAGACTGGGACTTCCGGGAATCTGCAATGCAGTAGAAGATACGATCACAGCCAGGGATATCATTCTTGCACTTGAAACAGGCGTACATCTTCATCTCTGCCACTGCTCCACATACGGAGATGCCCAGATGATGAAGATCGTAAAAGAAAAAGGCTGCGACAACATTACAGCAGAAGTATGCCCGCATCATTTTATCCTTTCTTCTGATGATATTAAGACAGATGACCCGAATTATAAGATGAATCCGCCTCTTCGTACACCGAAGGATGTGGAAGCACTGAAACAGGGACTTAAGGACGGTACGATCCAGGTGATTAGTACAGATCATGCACCGCATAGTGCCCAGGAGAAAACAGGCTCCATGAAGAACACACCATTTGGCATCGTGGGAATTGAGACAAGCCTTCCGCTTACCTATACAGAGCTGGTTGAAAAAGGCGTGATCACCCTGAATCAGATGGTAGAGAAGATGTGCCTGAATCCTGCGAAGATCTTAGGACTTGAGAGTGGTACTTTGCAGAAAGGCCATCCTGCAGACGTGATTATCGTAGACATTGAGCATGAATATGCCATTGATAAGAATAAATTTGTTTCCAAAGGACATAACACACCATTTGACGGCTGGAAAGTAAAAGGAAAAGTTCTTTATACTATCTGTGACGGAAAAATTGTATTCAAAAACCAGGAGGAGAAATAATCATGATTAACAAACTGATCAGCAACATCCGCAAAACAAATGCACCTATCGTTGTAGGACTGGATCCTATGCTGAACTATATTCCGGAGCATATCCAGAAGAAAGCTTTTGCAGAATTCGGTGAGACACTGGAAGGTGCAGCAGAGGCGATCTGGCAGTACAATAAGGGAATCGTAGATGCAACATATGATCTGATCCCGGCAGTTAAACCGCAGATCGCAATGTATGAGCAGTTTGGAATCCCGGGTCTGGCTGCATATAAGAAAACAGTAGATTACTGCAAGTCCAAAGATCTGGTTGTGATCGGAGATATCAAACGTGGTGATATCGGTTCCACATCTGCAGCTTATGCAGTAGGACACCTTGGACATGTTCAGGTTGGCTCCAAGAAATATGCAGGTTTTGACGAGGATTTTGCAACAGTCAATCCATATCTTGGATCTGACGGCGTGAAACCTTTCATGGATGTCTGCAAGGAAGAGAAGAAAGGTATCTTCGTACTGGTCAAGACTTCCAACCCGTCAAGCGGTGAGTTCCAGGATCGTGAGATCGACGGCCGCCCTCTGTATGAACTGGTTGGTGAAAAAGTTGCTCAGTGGGGTGATGAGTTCATGGGTGATGGCTACAGCTATGTAGGCGCAGTTGTCGGAGCTACTTACCCGGAGATGGGTAAAGTATTAAGAAAGATCATGCCAAAAACATTCATCCTTGTTCCTGGATACGGCGCACAGGGTGGAAAAGGTGTAGACCTTGTTCATTTCTTCAATGAGGACGGACTTGGTGCGATCGTAAACTCCTCCAGAGGAATTATCGCTGCATACAAACAGGAGAAATATAAAGAATTTGGCGCAGAGAATTATGCAGATGCTTCCAGACAGGCTGTAAAAGACATGATCGCAGACATCAGCGGCGCACTGGAGAACAGATAAAACAGGAGGCATCATATGAGCATATCAGAAACCAGAAAAACAAAAAGATCCTGTAAGATCATCAGCCAGGAATGTATTAGCAAAGACATCTACAGCATGTGGATGGATGCAGGCGAGATCGCGAAGAACGCAGTTCCGGGACAGTTTGTATCTCTTTACAGCCGTAATGGAAGCAAGCTTCTTCCAAGACCGATCAGTCTTTGCGAGATCGATAAAGAAGGAGAGAAACTGAGACTTGTATACCGTGTAACAGGCAAGGGAACCGGTACAGAAGAATTTTCCAGGTTTCATGCAGGCGTACTGATCGAGACACTTGGACCTCTTGGAAACGGATTTCCGCTGGATGCGGTCAGAGGAAAAAAAGTATTTCTCATGGGCGGTGGAATCGGAATCCCGCCAATGCTTGAGACAGCAAAACAGCTGGACGCAGAGAAAACAATGGTTCTCGGATACAGAGACGAGCTGTTTTTAAATAAAGAATTCGAAGCTTATGGCGATGTATACGTGGCGACAGAGGATGGATCTGCCGGAACAAAGGGTAATGTTATGGATGCGATCCGTGAGAATGGTCTTGAGGCAGATGCGATCTTTGCCTGTGGTCCTGCGCCGATGCTCCGTGCCATCAAGGCTTATGCCCTCGAGAAAGATATTCCGTGCTGGATCTCCATGGAAGAGCGTATGGCCTGCGGCGTAGGTGCATGCCTGGCCTGTGTGTGCAAGTCCAAAGATGTGGATTCCCACTCTCATGTACACAATAAGAGAGTCTGCAAGGACGGTCCGGTATTTTTAAGTACGGAGGTAGAGTTATGAGCAAAATGAATGTAAATCTTGCCGGCGTAGAACTTAAGAATCCGGTGATGACAGCATCCGGAACATTCGGTTCCGGAGCGGAATACAGTGAATTTGTAAATCTGAACAAGCTTGGTGCAGTTGTGACAAAAGGCGTAGCCAATGTACCGTGGCCGGGAAATCCTACACCAAGAGTAACAGAAACTGCTTCCGGAATGCTTAATGCCATCGGACTTCAGAATCCGGGAATTGATGTTTTCTGTGAGAGAGACATTCCGTTCCTTAAGAAATACGATACAAAGATCATTGTCAATGTCTGCGGAAAATCCACAAAGGATTACTGCGAAGTTGTAGAGCACCTCGGAAATGAGCCTGTGGACATGTTGGAGATCAATGTTTCCTGCCCAAATGTCAAGGAAGGCGGAATTGCTTTTGGCCAGAATCCGAAAGCTCTTGAGGACATCACAAAAGAAGTAAAAAAATATGCGAAACAGCCTGTAATTATGAAGCTGAGTCCAAATGTAACAGACATTACAGAGATGGCAAAAGCGGCAGAGGCAGGCGGTGCAGATGTTCTTTCCCTGATCAATACGTTGACAGGCATGAAGATCGACATCAACAGACGTACGTTTGCCCTGGCGAATAAGACCGGTGGAATGTCCGGCCCGGCTGTAAAACCAGTAGCAGTCCGCATGGTATATCAGGTTGCCAATGCAGTATCTCTTCCGATTATCGGAATGGGCGGAATCGCAACTGCTGAGGATGCCCTCGAGTTTATCATGGCAGGAGCAACTGCAGTTTCTGTAGGAACTGCCAACTTCTTTAATCCTTACGCAACTGAGGAGATCGTGGAAGGGATCCAGGCATTCCTTGAGAGACAGAATGTGGCAGATATCAATGAACTGATCGGTGTTGTGAAATAACTGATTGCAGGTCACGGAGTGAACAGTAACACTGGGTGAACCGCGATGAGGCTTCTTACAGAATTGCAATTCTGTTACACATATGTTAGAATAAACAATATCTGCTTTGACACATACGAGAAAATATGGAGGATTATACAAATGGAACAGTATAAACAGGAATTTATTGAATTTATGATCGACTGTAACGTTCTGAAATTTGGAGATTTTGTTACTAAATCAGGAAGAAAGACACCGTTTTTTGTAAATACAGGATTTTACCGTACAGGAGCACAGCTGCGCAAGCTTGGACAGTATTATGCGAAAGCAATCGAGAGCAAATTCGGCCTTGATTTTGATGTGCTTTTCGGACCGGCTTATAAGGGAATTCCTCTTTCTGTAGCAACAACAATGGAGATCAGCGAGATGTATGGCAAGGATATCCGTTACTGTTCCAACCGTAAAGAAGTTAAAGATCACGGAGATAAGGGAATTCTTCTTGGAAGCCCGATCCAGGATGGGGACAAGGTCGTGATCATCGAGGATGTTACAACAGCCGGAACTTCCATTCAGGAGACACTTCCGATCATCAAGGCACAGGGAGATGTAAATCCGATCGGTCTTGTTGTTTCTGTTGACCGTATGGAGCGTGGACAGGGAACCAAGAGCGCCCTGAAGGAGATCGAGGAGAAATATGGCCTTCAGACAACTGCTATTGTAACTATGGCTGAGGTCGTAGAACATCTCTATAATAAAGAGTACAAAGGCCGTGTTGTGATTGATGACAAGCTGAAAGCGGCCATTGATGCATACTATGAGGAATATGGTGCAGAATAATACTGCTACCATATCCTGCCTGGATATGAAAAGAGCAGCGGATTTCCGAATATCCGCTTGAACTGGGAGGACACAGCTCATGAATGAAAAAATCTATAAAACCATGGCGAGCAGCGGGGCAGGAAGCCTTGCACTTGGTATTGTCGTTCTGGTGACGGGGCTTGTCACAGGAATTCTGATGATCGTAAACGGTGCGAGACTGCTCAAAAGAAAATCAGACATATTGATATAAAGAGATAACTGAAAAGCCGCACGCAGCTTCGTGTGGCTTTTCGGATTATTTAAGCAGGGGAGACTATTGAATAAAGGGACAAAACGCAGGGTAAAAAAACTCGGCACAGCTTTTTTTGTACTGTATGTTCTTATCCTGGTATATCTTCTTTTCTTTTCGGAAGGGTATGGACGGGTAGCACAGGCGGAGAGAGAATACCGTTATAATCTTGTTCCGTTTGTGGAAATAAGACGTTTCTGGACATACAGGGAACAATTGGGAATGTTTGCGCTTTTTACAAACATTTTTGGAAATGTACTGGGATTTGTACCCTATGGATTCGTTCTTCCGGTGATTGCCAGAAGAATGAGAAATGGATTTTTTATCATTTTATCTGGGTTCTGCATCAGCCTGAGTGTGGAGGTGATCCAGCTTATCACGAAGGTTGGATGTTTTGACGTGGATGATATGATACTGAATACTCTGGGCGCAGCACTGGGATATGGGATTTATGCAGTCTGCGAGATTTTTAGGAGAAAACATAATGGCAAGAAGATATAGATATGCATTTGCAAAAAAGAGAGAAGCAGCCAGAGGCAAGCTGTCAGTCGGACTGGCATCTGTTTCCTGTGGGATTTTTGCTGCGGCCGTGGTGCTTGAACTTTTTCTTGATGGAAAAATGGGCGGGCTTATCGGAGGCATGGGATTTTTTGCAATGCTTCTTTCTGTATACGGCTTCGCAATGGGGCTTTCAAGTTTTTCAGAAGAAAACAGAAAACACAGAACCAGCATGATCGGGTCCATCTTAAACGGTGTGATCATGGTTATTTGGCTGGGACTTTTTTTATCAGGAGTATGATCAGATGGATAAAAAAGAACGCTTAAAAAAACAGCTTGATTTTATTCTGGAAGTGGATAAAGTCAAGAATATCTTTCGGCAGACATATCTTGCTGATGGAAACAGAAAAGAGAATGATGCGGAACATTCCTGGCATCTGGCACTGATGGCAGTGCTTCTGAAAGAATACTCCAATGAAGAGGTAGATTTGGCAAAAGTCATTCCTATGGTACTGGCTCATGATCTTGTAGAGATCGACGCAGGAGATACCTATGCCTACGATGAAAAAGGTGCACAGACAAAAGATGCAAGGGAACGCAAGGCGGCAGATCGGATCTACGGGCTTCTTCCGGAAGATCAGGGGACATGGCTTAAGGAACTATGGGAGGAATTCGAAGCTTACGAAACCCCGGAGGCGAAATTTGCCCATGTTCTGGACAACTGCCAGCCGCTGTTTCTTAACGATGCTTCAGGTGGAAAGAGCTGGGAAGAGCATCAGGTAAAAAAGAGCCAGATCTATAAGCGGAACCGGAAAACAGGAGAAGGTTCAGAAGTGATCTGGGAATATATGAAAGAACTGATCGACAAACACATTGCCATGGGGCATGTGATTGATGATGAGAAATAAGATGGGAGATGAGAAGTTGGACGAATGTATGAAAGAGCGTTATGAACTGGCAGAAACAAGAATCCGTGAGATCATAACAGAGAACACAGTAAAAGAGCCATTTGGAACTTTCTTCCGAAAAATGGCAGAGTTTCTTTCCATGGCAGCAGATGTGATGGATGAGGAGAACGCAGAGCTTGCCATCGAAGAGTTAAAGAAGCTTAACTATCGTTTCTATAAAGATATCCTTCCGGAGAATTATGAGAACAGCTACGGCAATCCTGCTTATTCTGCAAAAGAGCTGGGAGATTACGGAAAGGCATTTAGTTTTCTGTATGCGGAGCTTATGGGAACAATAGCATATTCCCATGAAAAACGTCTTTGGGATATGACAGTATCCATGGAACTGTTTCTGGAAATATATTCTGCTTTCTGTGAGGAGGAGCTTCCGGAAGCTTCTACAGTGGAAGGAATCTTGCGTTCTTATGTAAATGATTACTGCCAGGATATGATGGAGCAGAGAGTCCGTGAGGGTGTTGATCCGGAGCTTGATTTTGCGGCAGATATTATCATGAATTCCGATCTTTCTGATCTTCGGTATCTGTACAAATATGGAGAATATGTATCAGAGAATGAGATCGGCGTGGCAGAATTTCTAAATTCTCTTTCCCGGGATGAAATCGATAAAATGGCATCTACTTATACAGAGGGGTACAGGATCGGTTTTATCACAGGACGCAAGGACATTACGAAGAAAAAAACAGTAAACATCCGCTACAGTCTTGGATTTGAGCGAATGGTAAAAGCTGCGATCCTTCAGTTTAAGGGGATGGGACTGGATCCGGTGATCTACCGTCATGCGACACATGCAGTAAATAAGAGGGGTTCTGTCCGTGTGGGATATACAGGCGGCGTGGCAAATCCTCAGTATGATTATGATCACCGTCAGGACAGTGCACTGTTCCTGGATGGAGATTTTGTGCAGCGGAAACTCCGTGCCATGCAGACATCCTACGAGAAATATAAAGACCTGGCCAATGTACATGGCGGTCCGGCCTGCATCGATACTTTTGGCGAAGCTCCGTTTTCACCGGTAAGCAAATCAGAAGCTTATACATTAAGCGAAGCACAGCAGAAACTTCAGACAGAGATGGATAATGAGTCCGGTCAGATCGTAAACCGCTACATTAAGGGTGACGAGAGAAGCTTTACCATTATCGCATATCCGGTTCCTGAGATTGGCGGCAATTATGAAGAAATCTTCCGTGAGATCGTGAAGATCAATACACTGGATTATCATCTCTACCAGGAGATCCAGCAGACGATCATCAATACTCTGGACACCTGTGAGTGGGTGGAAGTTAAGGGACGCGGAGATAATGATACAGATCTTCTGATCCATCTGCATGAGCTTTCTGATCCGAAAAAACAGACGAATTTCGAGAACTGTGTGGCTGACGTGAATATTCCGGTGGGCGAAGTATTTACTTCTCCGCAGCTTGCAGGAACAGGCGGAATCCTTCATGTGAAAAAAGTATATCTCAATGGACTTCAGTTCCGCGACCTGAAGCTTGTTTTTGACTGCGGCCAGGTAATTGATTATACCTGCTCCAATTTTAAGACAGAGGAAGAGAACAGAAAGTATATCGAGGATAACATCCTTCACCATCATCCAAAGATACCGATGGGTGAGTTTGCCATCGGAACCAACACCACAGCTTATGTGGCTGCAATGAAATATGGAATCGCTGACAAGCTTCCGATCCTTATTGCAGAGAAGATGGGACCGCATTTTGCAGTGGGTGATACCTGCTACAGCTGGGCAGAGGATACTCCTGTATACAATCCTGACGGAAAAGAGATCATTGCCAGGGACAATGAGATCTCCGAAATGCGTAAAGATGATGTAAGCCTTGCATATTATGGATGCCATACAGATATTACCATTCCATATGATGAACTTGGCAGCATCCGTGTGATCGATGATGAGGGCGAAATGATTTCCATTATCGAGAACGGAAGATTTGTGCTCCCTGGAACAGAGGAATTGAATAAACCTTTTAATAATCTTCCATTAAATAAAAATATAAGTTAATTAGTAAATTTACAGTTTTCCCGTTCGTATTGACAGAAAATGAGATTGTACGTAGAATAACCATAACAGCCGCAGGTAACAAGGCGGCAGACAACACAAAGTTCAAAGGTACCACGAAAGGAGAAAATCATGGCAAAAGTAGGAATTGTAATGGGTAGTGATTCAGATATGCCAGTTATGAGTAAAGCAGCAGATATTCTGGAGAAACTGGGAATTGATTATGAAATGAAGATCATTTCCGCACACAGGGAACCAGATGTATTTTTCGAGTATGCCAAGACAGCAGAAGAAAAAGGCTTCAAAGTAATCATTGCAGGCGCAGGAATGGCAGCTCATCTTCCGGGAATGTGCGCGGCGATCTTTCCAATGCCGGTCATCGGAATCCCGATGCATACCACATCACTGGGAGGAAGAGATTCCCTTTATTCCATCGTACAGATGCCAAGCGGTATCCCGGTTGCAACAGTAGCCATCAACGGCGGTGCCAATGCGGGACTCCTTGCAGCGAAGATCCTTGCAACTTCAGACGAAGAGCTTTTAGGCAGACTGAAAGCCTACAGCCAGGAGCTTAAATGCCAGGTTGAGAAGAAGGATGCAAGACTTCAGGAAGTTGGATACAAGAATTATAATAAATAATAAACAAAAGAGTGTTGTTATAAGGAGGACATTATGGATTACAAGACTTCAGGCGTAGATATTGAGGCTGGTTACAAATCAGTAGAACTGATGAAGAAACACATTGCCAAGACAATGAGACCGGAGGTACTTGGAGGAATCGGAGGTTTCTCAGGTGCATTTTCCATGGAGAAATTTAAAGACATGGAAGAGCCGACACTTGTTTCCGGAACAGATGGATGCGGAACGAAAGTTAAAGTAGCCATGGTCATGGATAAACATGATACCATCGGAATTGATGCTGTAGCTATGTGCGTGAACGATATTGCATGTGCAGGCGGAGAGCCGCTGTTCTTCCTGGATTATATTGCATGCGGCAAGAACTATCCGGAGAAGATCGCTGAGATCGTAAAAGGTGTTGCAGAAGGCTGTGTACAGTCAGAAGCAGCTCTTATTGGCGGTGAGACGGCAGAACATCCTGGACTTATGCCGGAGGATGAATATGACCTTGCAGGATTCGCAGTGGGAATCGTTGACAAAAAAGACCTCCTTACAGGAGAAGCCCTGAAACCGGGAGATGTTCTGATCGGCATGGCTTCCACAGGTGTTCACAGCAACGGATTTTCTCTTGTACGTAAAGTATTCGATATGACAAAAGAATCTCTGGATACCTACTATGATGAGCTTGGCACAACTCTCGGCGAGGCTCTGATCGCACCGACCAGAATCTATGTAAAAGCATTAAAGAGTATCCGCAATGCCGGTGTGAAGATCCATGCATGCAGTCATATCACAGGCGGCGGATTCTATGAGAATATCCCGCGTATGCTGAAAGAAGGCACAAGAGCCGTTGTTAAGAAAGACAGTTATCCGGTACTTCCAATCTTCAAACTCCTTGCAGAAAAAGGAGATATTGATGAGCATATGATGTACAATACATATAACATGGGACTTGGAATGATCCTTGCAGTAGATCCTGCAGATGTTGACAAGACAATGGAAGCTATCCGCAGCACAGGAGACAAGCCATATGTTGTGGGAAACATTGAAGCAGGTGAAAAGGGAGTGACCTTATGTTAAAAATAGGAGTTCTTGTTTCTGGCGGCGGAACCAATCTCCAGGCGATCCTGGATGCAATTGATGCCGGAGATATCACCAATGCAGAAGTGGATATTGTGATCAGCAATAATGCTTCTGCTTATGCACTGGAGAGAGCCAGAAAGCATAATATCGAAGCTCTGTGCATTGCGCCGAAGGACTATTCGGACAGAGAAGCTTTTCACAGAGCACTGCTTGCGAAGCTTCAGGAGAGAGGTGTGGATCTGATCGTTCTTGCCGGATATTTGGTTGCTATTCCGCCTGTGATGGTGGAAGCTTATCCGAATAAGATCATTAACATTCATCCGTCCCTGATCCCGTCATTCTGCGGCAAAGGTTATTATGGACTGAAAGTTCATGATGCAGTGCTTGCAAGAGGCGCGAAGGTAACAGGTGCTACGGTACATTTTGTAGATGCAGGCACAGATACAGGCCCGATCATCCTTCAGAAAGCTGTAAAAGTGAAAGATGGAGACACCTCCAAGGAGCTTCAGAGAAGAGTAATGGAAAAAGCTGAGTGGAAGATCCTTCCGGAAGCTATTGATCTCATTGCAAACGACAAGATCACAGTGACAGATGGAATCGTTTCTTTAAAGTAATCAGAAAACAGATGAAACAAAGGAGTAGACAGATGAAGATATTAATCGTAGGAAGCGGCGGAAGAGAACACGCTATCGCATGGAGCGTTGCAAAAAGCCCGAAGGCAGATAAAATCTACTGTGCACCTGGAAATGCAGGAATTGCAGAATATGCAGAGTGTGTAGATATCGGAGCAATGGAATTTGAAAAACTGGCTGCATTTGCCAAAGAAAAGGAGATCGATCTCACCATCGTCGGAATGGATGATCCTCTTGTTGGCGGTATTGTAGATGTATTTGAGGCACAGGGACTTCGTGTATTCGGACCTCGCAAGAACGCAGCGATCTTGGAAGGCTCCAAGGCTTTTTCCAAAGATCTTATGAAAAAATATGAGATCCCGACTGCAGCCTATGAGAATTTCGATGATCCGGAGAAAGCTCTTACATATTTAAGAACAGAAGCGAAATTCCCGATCGTTCTGAAAGCTGACGGACTTGCACTTGGCAAGGGCGTTCTGATCTGTAAAGATCTGAAAGAAGCTGAGGACGGCGTAAAGGAGATCATGGAAGACAAAAAATTCGGAAATGCTGGAAATACCATGGTCATTGAGGAATTTATGACAGGCCGTGAGGTTTCCGTACTTTCTTTTGTTGACGGAAAGACGATCCGTACCATGACTTCCGCGCAGGATCATAAGCGCGCACAGGACGGAGATCAGGGACTGAACACAGGCGGAATGGGAACTTTTTCTCCAAGTCCGTTCTATACAGAAGAGGTAGATGAGTTCTGCAAGAAGTATATCTATCAGAAAACAGTAGATGCCATGGCAGCAGAAGGACGTCCGTTCAAAGGAATCATTTTCTTCGGACTGATGCTTACTGCAGATGGCCCGAAGGTTCTGGAGTACAATGCAAGATTCGGTGATCCGGAGGCTCAGGTCGTTCTTCCACGTATGGAGAATGATATCCTTGAGGTAATGGAAGCCTGCGTTGACGGCAAACTGGATCAGATTGATCTGAAATTCCAGGATAATGCAGCAGTATGCGTAGTTCTTGCAAGCGACGGTTATCCGGTGAAATACGAGAAAGGTATCCCAATCCATGGATTTGAGACTTTCAAAGACAAGGACGGATATTACTGCTTCCATGCAGGAACCAAGTTCAAAGATGGCGAGATCGTTACAAACGGCGGACGTGTCCTTGGTATCACAGCTAAAGGAAAAACGCTCAAAGAAGCCAGAAAGAACGCATACGAAGCTACTGAGTGGATCGATTTTGCAAACAAATATATGCGCCACGACATTGGAAAGGCTATCGATGAAGCATAAATTCTGTTATTGTTCACTGGTAGTATTCCGCGAAGCGTGTTACTGGTCACTTCGTGACCAGTAACAGAAATTCTACAACTATTAGCACACAGCTTGACGAAATTATAGATTATATTGTAAAATAATGTTAGCTATGAATGCCGTAAATAGTTATCAATGATAAAAGCTGGATGCTGACAGAACACAATAAGAATGAACCATTTTCTTTGATGCGCAGTGTCACATCCAAATGATGAGGCAGAGAGGACAAGAAAAATGGGAATCAGTGTAGAAGAAGCAGTTCAGGAACTCAGAAACAGGGAGGAAGTTTTTGTAGCATATTCTCAGGCTACCAAGCTTCCGTATGTTACCTGCGATGAGGAGACATTTAATGATCAGGCAAGGATTTTTGCCACAGAAGAAGAAATTAAAGAATATGGAAAACAGCTCCTGGAGGATAAGATCCTTCTCATGGGCATGAAATACGAAAAGAAAGATTTTCCGAGACTGTACGGTACTTTGTATGCGATCGGCGTAAACAGTGTGATCTGGACAGACGGGGACAAGCAGATCGAAGTAGAGATCCAGAGGATCGCAAGTCAGAGAGATATGAGCAAGATCGAGCCGGCCAAGAGACCGCTTCTCAATCCGTCTCTTGAGCTTTCCGGTATCTACTTTATGCAGGAGCTTCGCCGTCCAGTGAAACAGGAAGAACATAAGAATATCCGTGAGCTGGAGGAAGAGCTGATCGCCAACCTCCGAAAAGCGGAATTCCTGATTGCCATCAATGCAGAGCAGGAAGAAAACGGAAAACTTCATAT
>CAVBVT010000084.1:0-12811 GCA_963598855.1 Eggerthellaceae bacterium | reverse complement strand
ACTGCAATGCAGGTGATAAGTTTTTTCGTATCTTTTTTCAAAAAAATTTCCTCCTTTTTATGGACAGATCTGGATTGAATTATCTTTAATATCTTAATAAACGAATTTGTTTTCTTCTGATTTATTATATTTCAAAACATTGTTTTTTATACGTGACGCGTTTATCTCAAAAAAGACAAAAATCCATCAAAAAAGGCAAACCTGATTTTCGCAGATCTGCCTTTTTCATGATTTTATAAAAGGGAATGGGATTCACTTAATTGATTGATTATACTTTTTTATTCCTGAGTAATTCCTTTGAATTCGTAGCCAGCTTCCTTGATGACTTCTTCAACTGTTTCCTCATCAACCTTCTCAGCTGATGTAAATACAGTTGTTCCGTTCTCATGGGAGGATACAACATCTTCTGCTCCGAAAGCTGCCTGGATCGCTTTGTTTACGTGTGCCTCACAGTGTCCGCACATCATTCCTTCTACGTTTACTGTTACTTTTACCATTTTTTTGTTCTCCTTTTCATTTTTATTGTTTTCATCATGACTGATGTTTAATGTTACCGGATTTTTGATCGCCTTATCTTTGGCTGCATTGTGGATCTTGAAAAGATTCAGTCTCAATGCGTTGGTTACAACACAGAAGCTGGAAAGACTCATTGCTGCTGCGCCAAACATAGGATTTAAGGTCCATCCGAAGATCGGGATCCATACGCCTGCTGCCAGCGGAATACCGATCACATTGTAAAAGAATGCCCAGAAAAGATTTTCATGGATATTCCGAAGTGTTGCACGGCTTAAACGTGCAGCAGCCGGAACATCACTTAACTGGCTTTTCATCAGAACAACATCTGCCGCATCAATAGCAATATCAGTTCCTGCTCCGATGGCAATTCCGATGTCTGCTCTTGTAAGTGCCGGTGCATCGTTGATACCGTCACCGACCATGGCAACTTTACCCTGTTCCTTCAGGGCACGGATCACGCTCTCTTTTCCATCTGGAAGAACGCCTGCGATCACATCATCCACCCCAGCCTGTGCACCGATCGCCTTCGCAGTGCGCTCATTGTCACCGGTAAGCATAACGACACGGATTCCCATATTCTGAAGTTCTTTTACTGCACGAGGACTGTCTTCTTTGATCACATCTGCAACTGCAATGATTCCCAGAAGTTTGCCGTTCCTTGTAAAAAGAAGCGGTGTTTTTCCCTGCTCTGCAAGTTTTTCTGCTTTTGTATTAAGTTCTGACGGAACAGACGTCTGGCTGCTGATAAATTTCATGCTTCCGCCAGTCAGTGTATCGCTTCCAAGTACAGCAGAAAGTCCGTTTCCAGGAAGTGCCTGGAATCCTGTAACTTCTCCTGTAACAAGATTCTCCTCTTCTGCTTTCTTAAGAACTGCTTTTGCCAGAGGATGCTCGCTCTTTTTCTCCAGGGCGCAGGCAAGTGTGAGAAGTTCCTTCTCTGTGATGCCTTTTGCAGGAAGAATGTCTGTTACTTCCGGCTGTCCGCTGGTGATCGTTCCTGTCTTATCCAGGGCAACGATCTGAATCTTACCTGCTTCTTCCAGGGAAACTGCAGTTTTGAAAAGGATTCCGTTCTTGGCACCCATACCGTTGCCGACCATAATGGCAACTGGTGTTGCAAGACCAAGTGCACACGGGCAGCTGATGACCAGCACGGAAATTCCTCTTGCAAGTGCATAGCCAAATGTATGTCCTGTAAGAGACCAGATGATAGTTGTGATCACTGCAATGGTGATCACTGCCGGAACAAACACTCCTGAAACACGGTCTGCGATCTTTGCGATCGGTGCTTTCGTCGCAGCTGCATCGCTGACCATTTTTATGATCTGGGAAAGGGTGGTGTCCTCTCCTACACGTGTTGCCTCACATTTGATAAATCCGGACTGATTGACAGTTGCTGCGGAAACCATATCTCCGGCTTCTTTATCAACTGGAATACTCTCTCCTGTCAGTGCAGATTCATTGACTGCTGTAGTTCCTTCAAGGATCACTCCGTCAACAGGGATATTCTCACCAGGACGGACTACAAAAGTTTCACCTTTCTGTACCTGTTCGATAGGAACGGTAAGTTCCTGCCCGTTACGTACTACAACAGCTGTTTTCGGAGCAAGTTTCATCAGGCTCTTTAACGCGTCGGTCGTCTTGCCTTTTGAGCGGGCTTCCAGCATTTTTCCTACTGTGATCAGTGTCAGGATCATGGCCGCAGACTCAAAATAGAAGTCCATCATATAATTCATGACTGCTGCGGAATCTCCGTCCACCTGTGCTCTTGTCATGGCAAACAGTGCATAGACGCTCCATACAAAAGATGCCATGGAACCAAGTGCTACCAGGGTATCCATATTCGGGGAACGATGCCACATGCTCTTAAAACCGCTGATAAAGAATTTCTGGTTAATGACCATTACAATTCCTGCAAGAAGCAGCTGGACAAGTCCCATGGCAACGTGATTGCCGTCAAACCATTTCGGAAGCGGCCAGCCCCACATCATATGTCCCATGGAAAAATACATCAGCACAAGAAGAAATCCTACGGATGCGATCAGCCGCCTCTTTAAAATCGGAGTTTCATGATCTTCCAGTGCTTCCTCGGCAGCAGACATGGATAGCTTCTCTCCTGCTGCGCCTTTTAAAGATGCTCCGTATCCTGCTGCTTCTACTGCTGCAATGATCTCACTGGCAGATGCAGTTCCTTCTACTCCCATGGAATTAGTAAGAAGGCTTACAGAACAGCTGTCTACTCCCGGTACCTTGGATACGGCTTTCTCCACCCGGGTCGAGCAGGCGGCACAGCTCATTCCAGTTACGTTATATTGTTCCATTTCTTATCAAATACCTCCTAAAATATATATTGTCCCTTTATTTCATCAGCTTCTGGAGGGTTGTTACCAGCTCATCAATCGTCTCATCCTTGCCCTCGCGGATATCTCTGGCTACGCAGGTACGGATATGAGCGGCAAGCAGCTCTTTATTAAACGCATTCACTGCAGCGTTCACTGCTGCAGACTGGATCAGGATGTCATTACAATAAGCATCATTCTCCATCATTCCTATAATGCCCCTGATCTGGCCTTCAATACGTTTCAGACGGTTGATCAGCTTTTTTTTCTCCTCTTCTGAACGTGCGGTGTGTTTTTCACAGCAGCAGGGACAGGCTTTCTTTTCGGACATAGACTGTCTCTCCTTTCTTTGAAATACCCTCTTGGGGTATCTTGTTTATATAGAAAAATATATACCCTCTTGGGGTATTTGTCAATAGGATTCAGAAAAAATTAAAAACCCACTCATGTTCAATAATTACATGAGTGGGCAGTATAAACTTATATTGAATAAAATTTACTCTTCTGCCATATGGCCAAAATAATAGAATCCTTTACAGGTGTCAAGACTTACCTTGACATACTTGCCGATCAGTTCTTTGTCTCCTGGAAAATGAACCAGAAGATTATGCTCGGTACGGCCTGTAAGGGTGCCTTTTTCACGGTTTTCATCTTCTACCAGGATCTCCTGGATGGTTCCCTGGAAACGTGAAGAATTCTCCCTGCCTTTTTCCTGCACTAAGGCAAGAAGACGGCTGAAGCGATCCTTAACAACGTCTTCCGGTACCTGGTTCTCCATTCCTGCTGCCGGAGTTCCGCTTCGCTTGGAATAAATAAATGTAAAGGCGGTATCGTAGTTGGCCTTTCTTACTACATCCAGAGTTTCCTGGAAGTCCTCTTCTGTCTCTCCCGGGAAGCCGACCATGATGTCCGTTGTCAGGGAAATATCCGGAATCGCTTCGCGGATCTTGTCTACCAGCTGAAGATATTTCTCTTTATCGTAACGGCGGTTCATCTCTTTTAAAACCCGGCTGCTTCCGGACTGCAGCGGAAGGTGAAGGTGATGACAGATCTTTTTGCTCTCAGCCATGGTCTGGATCAGCTCATCAGAAAGATCTTTCGGATGAGAAGTCATGAAACGGATGCGCTTCAGTCCTTCAATCTTCTCCACTTCTTTGAGAAGCTGAGAGAAGGTCACTGGCGTTTCCAAAGTTTTTCCATAAGAGTTTACATTCTGACCAAGAAGCATGATCTCAGTAACGCCATCTGCAATCAGTTCCTCGATTTCGCGGATAATAGCCTGCGGCTCACGGCTCTTTTCACGGCCGCGGACATACGGCACGATGCAGTAGCTGCAGAAGTTATTGCAGCCAAACATTACGCTGACGCCTGTTTTGAAGGAATATTTACGGGACGTTGGCATGCCCTCAACGATCTCATCGGATTCCTTCCAGATATCAATGATCTGGTCATCTGTCTGCAGTGCTCTGTAAAAAAGCTCCGGGAATTTATGGATATTGTGGGTTCCAAATACAAGATTTACATATTTATAATCCTTGCTGATCTTCTCTACTACATGATGTTCCTGCATCATACAGCCGAAAAGTACGATCTTCATGTCAGGATGATTACGCTTAATGCTTTTTAAATGACCCAAATGTCCATAAATCTTCTGATTGGCATTCTCACGGACTGTACAGGTATTAAATACTACAGCATCTGCATCTTCCGTATCTACCATCTCATAGCCCATCTTCTCCATGATCGCTGCAATGGACTCTGTCTGGATGGAGTTCATCTGACATCCTTCATTCTGGATATAAAAAGTCGGACGACGTGTGCTGTTCTTAGCAAGAAGCTCCTTACATTTCTCGATGTACTGAAGCTGAAGCTCTGTTTCTTTATTCTGGCTCAAATCAATTCCTCCAATAAAATTATTTATGTATTTTTATGCTATATTCTTCGTTAGACAATATCAGACGGGAGCCTAAAGAAACTCCCGTCTGATATATCATACAGAATTTATACTTGTCTGTCAAAGAGTTTTTACAGCAGCGGAGCAAAAACCCTCAATACGTTCTGCATAGCACGTACTGCGATATTCCGTTTCAGACAGAATTCCAGATCAATGCTGCTGCAGTACTCCAGTGTTTCCAGGAAATCATTGCGGATATCCAGAACCACGTCATTCTTATACAGCCACACACCATCTTCAAAATGCAGATAAAGACTTCTGTAATCAAGGTTGATAGTTCCCACAACGCCTACTTTGTCATCGCAGACAAAAGATTTCGCATGGAGAAATCCCGGCTGGTATTCATAGATCTTTACGCCAGCTTCCAGAAGCTGTTTATAGTAGGACTGGGTCAGAAGAAAGACCATCTTCTTATCCGGGATACCAGGTGTCATGATCCGGACATCCACACCGCTTTTTGCCGCAAGGCAGAGGGCTGTCATCATCTCATTGTCGATGATCAGATATGGTGTACAGATATAGACATAATTCTTGGCACGGTTGATAATATTAAGGTAAACATTTTCACCTACGATCTCATCGTCCAGAGGCGAATCGCAAAATGGCTGTACATAGCCGCTACCCTCAAATTCCTCCGGATGCCATCTGTGCGGTACATAGCTGCCAAAATCAGAAGCAGTATCTGTTCTGCTAACAATTCCCCACATATAAAGGAACATGGCCGTCATATTCCAGACACCTTCCCCTTTAAGCATAACAGCTGTATCCTTCCAGTGTCCAAAGCGCTTGCGCTGATTGATGTATTCATCTGCAAGGTTTATTCCGCCTGTAAACCCTGTCCATCCGTCGATCACGCAGATCTTGCGATGGTCACGGTTATTCTGGATAATATTAAGAATCGGGCGGAAAGGATTAAATACCTGGCACTTAATTCCCCGTTTCCGCATCTCTTCATAATATTTATACGGTAATGTGGTAAGACAGCCAAATCCGTCATAGATCAGCCGTACATCCACGCCTTCTTTTGCCTTTTTCTCCAGGATATTCAGGATGGTCTGCCACATGACACCGTCATTGATAATGAAATATTCGATAAATATAAAATGTTTTGCCTGCTCAAGCTCGTGCACAAGAACCGGGAACATGTCATCTCCTACCTGAAAATATTCCGCAGAAGTGTTCTCGTAAACAGGATATCTGGAATACTTCCATATATATTCTGACTGGATAGCCATGGACTGGTCATCTACCATCAGGTGGTTTCTGGTGCTCTCTGAGCCTTCCAGATATTCTGCTGTCTCGTTGACCAGTTTCTGATAATGTTGTTCCATGACTGTTCCAATTCGTGATTTACCGAACAGAAGATACAATGAAACACCAAAAACCGGAAAAACAAGGATCAGCATTGTCCATGCAAGTTTATAAGAAGGGTTGATCTTCTTGTTTACGATCCACAGGACAACCAGAAAACCGACTGCCTGCATTCCGATCGTTACCCATCTGGAATACTCCATGAGACGGAACAGTGCGATCAGCAGCCATGCCAGCTGTACGATCAGAGCAAGTGCTACATAAAAAATTCGATTAAACAGTAATTTCAGAAGTGACTGCAATGGTTTGATAATTAGTTTAATGATTAAGTTCATACTTTTTCCCTTTTGTCAAACTGTCTGCTACTCTTTTTTAATTAAAAATCCCTGACCATACAGCCAGGGATTTTTTGCGCACAATTAATTATATTTACGTTTTCTTGCGGCTTCAGATTTTTTCTTACGACGAACGCTTGGCTTCTCGTAATGCTCTCTCTTACGGATTTCCTGCTGGATTCCCGCCTTAGCACAGCTTCTCTTGAATCTGCGAAGAGCGCTATCTAAAGTCTCGTTCTCTTTTACGATAACGTTTGACATAGACTCACACCTAACCTCCCTCCAGTTGTAGATTGTGCTAAAATACAACTGTCTGGGTATTTTTCTTGCACGAGTGTTATTATATATCATAACACAAGGTTTCGTCAACAACTTTTCGCGATTTTTATGAAAAATTTGTCAAAAATGTAAATCTCGAATATTTTGCTTATTTTGTAAGCTGTTTCTCCAGGATTCCTGCTGCTGCGTCCATAGCTTCCTGGGCCTTCTCCGGATTCTTTCCTCCGGCCTGTGCCATGTTCGGACGTCCGCCGCCGCCGCCGCCAACGATGGCTGCTACTTCCTTGATCAGGTTTCCTGCATGAGCTCCTGCTTTCTGAGCTGCATCTGTTGCCATTGCAAGGAGATTTACCTTGCCGCCGTTTACTGCTGCAAGAAGGACAACGCCCTCTCCAAGCTGCTCTTTGAGCTTGTCACCAAGATCTCTCAGGCCGTTCATATCAACGCCTTCAATTTTTGCTGCCAGAAGTTTCACGCCGTTTACTTCAACAACTTTATCCATAACATCGCCAAGTGCGCTCTGCGCTGCTTTGCTCTTGAGGGACTCGTTCTCGCTCTGAAGTGCTTTTACTTCAGCCTGAAGATGACCGATCTTCTCTACTACCTCAGATGTATTAGCTTTTAATGCTTTTGCTGCTTCGTGAAGAAGTGCTTCCTGTTTTCTGTAGTAGTCGATAACAGATTTACCTGTCAGTGCCTCAATACGGCGAACACCTGCTGCAATACCGGACTCGGAAACGATCTTAAAGAGCATGACGGAACTTGTGTTCTTTACATGAGTACCGCCGCAGAGTTCTTTGGAGAAGTCTCCCATGGATACTACACGTACCTTCTGGTCGTATTTCTCTCCGAACAGAGCCATTGCTCCGGATTTTTTAGCCTCTTCTACATCCATGATATCTGTATGGACATCAAGACCTGCCTGGATCTCTTTATTTACAAGATCCTCAGCTGCCTGGATCTCCTCAGCTGTCATAGCCTGGAAATGAGCAAAGTCAAAACGAAGTCTGTCTGGTGTTACAAGAGAACCTTTCTGCTCTACATGGGAACCAAGAACAGTTTTCAGTGCTTTCTGAAGAAGATGTGTTGCACTGTGGTTCTTTTCTGTATCTTTTCTTGCTTCTTCGTTTACTTTCAGGGATACTGTCTCACCTGCGGAGATCATGCCGGACTCCATATGTCCTACATGGCCAAACTTGCCGCCGCGGAGCTTGATGGTGTCCTCAACAACAAACTTGCCGTTTGCAGTCTCGATCACACCAGTATCGCCTTCCTGGCCACCCATGGTTGCATAGAAAGGAGTCTGCTCTACAAATACGGTACCTTTCTGTCCCTCTGTGAGAGAATCTACGATCTCTGTCTCTGTAGTAAGGACAGTTACTTTGGAATCAAAAGCAAGATGATCGTAACCAACGAATTCTGTTGTTACGTTTACATCAATATCATCATATACAGTTGCGTCTGCCCCCATATAGTTGGTTACTTCACGTGCAGTACGTGCTTTGACTCTCTGCTCTTCCATTGCTTTCTGGAAGCCTTCCTCGTCAATGCCGTAGCCTTTTTCCTCAAGGATCTCTTTTGTAAGGTCAAGAGGGAATCCGTAAGTATCATAAAGCTTGAATGCGTTGTCACCGGAAAGAGTTTTCTCGCCGGCTTTCTTCATATCCTCTTCCATATCAGAAAGGATGCGAAGTCCCTGGTCGATGGTCTTGTTGAACTGATTCTCCTCGTTTGTGAGAACACGGAAGATGAACTCTTTCTTCTCCTCAAGCTCCGGATAACCAGCTTTGGAGCTCTCGATCACCTGTGCACTTAATTTTGCAAGGAATGTTCCCTCAATGCCAAGGAGACGTCCGTGACGTGCTGCACGGCGGATCAGACGGCGGAGAACATAGCCGCGGCCTTCGTTTGTCGGCATGATTCCATCGGAGATCATAAATGTTGCAGAACGGATATGGTCTGTGATCAGACGGATGGAAACATCGTCTGTATAGTTTTTCTCATATTCTTTATGTGCGATCTCGCAGACAAGATTACGAAGTGCGCAAATTGTATCTACATCAAAAATAGAATCTACATCCTGAACAACTACAGCAAGTCGCTCAAGTCCCATACCTGTATCAATGTTCTTCTGTTTCAGTGTTGTGTAGTTTCCGTTTCCATCGTTCTCAAACTGTGTAAAAACGTTGTTCCATACTTCCATGTAACGGTCGCAGTCACAGCCTACTGTACATCCTGGTTTTCCACAGCCATATTTCTCTCCGCGGTCATAATAGATCTCAGAACATGGACCGCATGGACCTGCGCCGTGTTCCCAGAAGTTGTCTTCTTTTCCGAAACGGAAAATACGCTCAGACGGAATTCCGATTTCTTTGTTCCAGATATCGAATGCTTCATCATCATCCAGATAGATGGACGGATAAAGACGGTTTGCATCAAGGCCTACAACCTCTGTAAGGAACTCCCAAGACCAGTGAATGGCTTCTGTCTTAAAGTAATCGCCAAAAGAAAAGTTACCAAGCATCTCAAAGAATGTACCGTGACGTGCTGTTTTACCTACGTTCTCGATATCACCTGTACGGATACATTTCTGGCAGGTTGTCACTCTTGTTCTCGGCGGCTTCTCTGCGCCTGTGAAATATGGTTTCAGCGGAGCCATACCTGCGTTAATCAGCAGAAGACTCTTATCTCCCTGCGGAACCAGGGAAAAGCTTTTCATTACAAGATGGCCCTTGCTCTCCATGAAATCAAGGAACATCTTACGAAGTTCGTTCACTCCGTACTTTTTCATGTTGTTATCCTCCTTGTGTCAACCCTTTTTTGCAGCATTCCCGGATTTCAGGTCTGCATTCCGGAAATGCCGCATATACGGGAAGTTATTTTACACAGATTTTTTTGAATTTTTTCTTGCCTCGCTTGAGAACGATTCCGTCCCCTGCAAAAGCATCTTTCTCAACGGTGTGGTAGATGTCTGTGATCTTCTCACCATCGATGGATACACCACCCTGCTGGATCGCACGGCGTCCCTCAGAACGGCTCGGTACCAGCTCTGCTTTTACAAGAAGTGTGATCAGGTCGATCTTTCCTTCCTCATCAAAATCCTCTTCTGCAAGCTCGGTTGTCGGCATATGAGAAGTATCTGCGCCAGAAAACAGTGCGCGGGCACCTTCCTGTGCTTTCTTGGCTTCTTCCTCACCATGTACAAGCTCTGTCAGCTGGTATGCAAGGATCTCTTTTGCTTTGTTCAGCTCGCTTCCTTCCCATTTTGCCATCTCATCGATCTCCTCAAGCGGAAGGAAGGTAAGAAGACGCATACATTTGATAACGTCTGCATCGTCTACATTTCTCCAGTACTGGTAGAAATCAAACGGGGATGTCTTGTTCGGATCAAGCCATACAGCTCCGGACTGTGTCTTGCCCATCTTCTTGCCCTCAGAGTTGAGAAGCAGTGTGATGGTCATTGCATAGGCATCTTTACCAAGTTTACGGCGGATCAGCTCTGTTCCGCCAAGCATGTTGCTCCACTGGTCATCACCGCCGAACTGCATGTTGCAGCCGTATTTCTGGTACAGCATGTAGAAGTCATAGCTCTGCATGATCATATAGTTGAATTCCAGGAAGCTTAATCCTCTTTCCATACGCTGTTTATAGCACTCAGCTGTCAGCATACGGTTTACGGAAAAATGAGCACCTACCTCGCGGAGAAGCTCTACATAGTTAAGGTTCATAAGCCAGTCTGCATTGTTTACCATAAGAGCTTTTCCATCGGAGAAATCGATGAAACGGCTCATCTGCTGTTTAAAGCAGTCAATATTATGCTGGATGGTCTCTTTCGTCAGCATCTGACGCATATCGGTTCTTCCGGAGGGATCACCGATCATTCCTGTTCCGCCGCCAAGAAGGGCGATCGGACGGTTGCCTGCCATCTGCAGTCTCTTCATCAGGCAAAGAGCCATGAAGTGACCTACGTGAAGGCTGTCTGCTGTCGGGTCAAAGCCGATATAAAATGTGGCTTTACCATTGTTTACCATCTCTTTGATCTCGTCTTCGTCTGTAACCTGCGCGATCAGGCCACGTGCTTTCAGTTCTTCCCAAACTGTCATTGTTCTTTCCTCCTGTATAGTCCATATAAAAAATGCCCGGTTCCTGTCCGTTTAGGACGAGAACCGGGTCCCGCGTTACCACCTAAATTTACAGAAAACTCGCATTTCCTGCCTCATAAAGTGAATCTATATCCTGTTATATCCGTATATAATACGATATAAAACCACTTCAGCACAATAACGGGTGCTATTCCGTCGCAGCCTATCCAAAATAAAAATTTTTATTGAAATATTTATCTTACAGTATAAAATCCGGATTCGGTGCGCAGCTCCGGGATGTATTCACAAAAGTTCCACCCTGCGCCTCTCACCTGCCGGCTGCTCTCTGTGGGTTTTCCTTGAGTTACTTCTTCCCTTCCTAGCCTTTTACTATACTATATGAAGTATACAAACTGCTTTTTTGTTTGTCAAGAAATTTTAATATTGCTTTGACAACTTAAAGTAGCAGAATATCGTTGCTTATTTTACAGAAAAAGACTTCTTAAGGTCTCATTTCCGGTGTTATTTCAGGCCTTCATCTACATAAAGTTCATCGCCGTCTGCTGCCGATGTGGCAAGCTGATCGCACCGTTCATTTAACGGATTATCTGCGTGTCCTTTGACCCAGTGAAAGCTTACCTGATGCTGTTCTTTGGCCTTTAAAAGACGTTTCCAGAGGTCTACGTTCTTCACATCTTCATTTTTTCCGCGTTTCCAGTTCTTCCGAAGCCAGGAATCGATCCAGTGCTGGTTAAAAGCATCTACCAGATATTTGGAATCCGAATAGAGATCCACCTGGCAGGGACGTGTAAGAGCTTCCAGTGCCACAATAGCTGCCATTAATTCCATTCGGTTGTTGGTAGTTTTCTGATACCCTCTTGATAATTCTCTTTCGTGGAGCTGTCCTTTCGTGTCAATATACTGAAGAACTGCTCCGTAGCCGCCTGGTCCGTCAGGATTTCCGCGAGCTGCACCGTCTGTATAGATTTTTACCTGCATATATTTTACTCCTTATTGGTGGTCTGGTTATTTCAGTTAAACTCTATCCGATTATACCTGTACTCACTCTTCTGTGCAAGAAATTTTTTTCCAGATACCTGTGCGTTCAAATTCTGCTGCATTTCCGGCATTCCTGACAAGTTCCGAATCATAGCCCAGCATATCTAAGAGTCGGATCGCATTTCTTGTTGTGGCTCTTCCCGGCTGAAGCAAATAATTAAAGATTACCTCCCGGTCTTTAACTTCTTCCTCGTAATGATAATTTGTATAAATATCATCCAGAATATAAGAAAGCTCGATATCATGAGTTGCCGCAAACGGCAGCATCCAGTTTCCGCGAAGATCATTGAGGATCTGCGAAGATGCTGCAATACGTTCAATGGTATTGGTGCCTCGCAGTACTTCATCGATCACACAGAGAAGAGGCTCTTTTTTGCGACTTTCATCCAGGATTCGTTTCAGGGAACGGATCTCTACGATAAAATAACTCTCACCGCTGCTGATATCGTCTCTCAGTGCCATGGAAGTCATCACCTTAAGAAATGGCATACGACAGGATGATGCTGTACAGGTATGGATCGTCTGTGCCAGGATACTGCTGATGGCCAAATTTTTAAGAAAAGTGGATTTACCGGAAGCATTGGATCCTGTGATCAACATTTTCAGAAGATGATTAAAGCAGTCAAGGTAAGCTTCAATCACCCGTTGACCTGTACTTGCATAGTAAATGGCAATATTTGCGATCATCAGACAGATAAATATCAGAAAACCTGCCATGGGATACAGAGGAAGCAGGATAAAAAGGCATGCAAGAAGTGATACCAGCATAATAATATGGATTTTAAGATCAATGACAGGCGCATCTTTTAATGCCAGAACTGTATCTGCTAAAGAACCGATCCTGGTTTTTCCCACAGAAGCTAATATCAGCTGAAGCTCTGCGCGTTCCTGTTCATGGGTAGCGAAAAACAGAATCTCTTTTTCCCGCTCTTCCAG
>CAVBVT010000083.1:0-12866 GCA_963598855.1 Eggerthellaceae bacterium | reverse complement strand
AATCGATCCATCCCCGTCTGGCGGACAGTTCCCAGAGTCCCATAAACAGGACAAAGAGAAGGATACGCGCTGCGAAAACATGGCACTTTTCTTTTTTCTTCCGGGAAAGATACTGTTTCTGACGGGTGGAAATTTCAGGCATTTTCGTTCAGCTCCTTCCATATGAGATTGAAATATTTTTTGAAATCAGGAGCATTCCGGGAGGCAAGCGGTGTGCGGTTTTCTACTGTGAGATCAATATCCACAACTTTCTGTACTGTGGCAGGGCGGGCGGAAAGAACCAGTACCCGGTCAGCCATGCTGATAGCCTCGGAAATATCGTGTGTCACCAGAATGGCAGGTTTGCCTGAATTTTTGAGGATTTTTCCAATGTCGTCACTGACATTCAGCCGTGTCTGGTAATCCAGGGCGGAAAAAGGCTCATCCAGAAGTAAAAGTTCCGGTTCCAGCACAAGGGTGCGGATTAGTGCTGCGCGCTGGCGCATGCCGCCGGAAAGCTGGGAAGGCCTGGCATCCCGGAAACGGTCAAGGCCGTAGGTGTGAAGAAGTTCTTCCGCGTGTGCAAGTTTTTTGGGGGTGAGTTCGCCCCGGATCTCAAGGCCAAGGAGGATATTTTTGTAGATGCTGCGCCATTCTAGGAGATGGTCTTTCTGGAGCATGTATCCAACGGCTGTACTGCCGGAAGAAACAGCTTTTCCATCCAGAGTGATGGAGCCGCATTCCGGCTCGATCAGCCCGGCGATAAGATTAAGAAGCGTGGATTTTCCGCAGCCGGAAGGCCCCACAATGGACAGAAATTCACCGGGCATCAGGTCAAAAGATATATGGGAAAGGGCGGGTGTCTCACCGGATAAGGTGTGGTAGGAAAGACACACATCCCGCACTTTTAAGACAGGATCCATGAATATTTGCCTCCGTTTCGTGTTTGATGGTATAATATTATCATATGATATCAGGGGCAAAAGGTCCAAAAGCCGTTCATGCTTGCATGAATTCGTGATATCAAACTGATAGACTGCGGAAAGGAGATCCGATTTTGAATAAAAGAAATTATCAGAAAGAGCTGGATAAACTGATCGGAACGATCCAGAAAGAAGGCAGAACGCCCAGACTTTTTCTCCATGCCTGCTGTGCACCCTGCAGCAGTTATGTGATGGAATATCTATCACAGTATTTTGAGATCACCATATTTTTTTATAATCCCAATATTGCACCAGAGAAGGAATATGCTCACCGGGAGGCAGAGATCCGCCGGCTGATCGGGGAGATGGAGTTTACCTATCCGGTGTCTCTGGTGGAAGGACATTACGATCCGAAAGAATTTTATGATATGGCAAAAGGTTTGGAGGATGTGCCGGAAGGGGGAGAGCGCTGCTTTCGATGTTATCGTCTGCGGATGGAAGAAGCGGTGAAACTTGCCCAGGAGGGCGGCTACGATTACTTTACCACCACGCTCAGCATCAGCCCTTTAAAAAATGCAGAAAAGATCAACGAGATCGGTGAGGAGCTGGCAGGAATCTATAAAGTCCCGCATCTGCCGTCTGATTTCAAGAAGAAGAACGGCTATAAGCGTTCCATTGAATTATCCCATGAGTACGAATTATACAGGCAGAACTACTGCGGATGTGTTTTTTCAAAAAGGGAAGCCCAGGAGCGGGACAGGCAGAGAGAACTGGAAAAGAAAGAGATCAGCAGCTGAGATCGAAAAATGTATAAGTATGAAAATCTTTGCATTTTTATGAAAGTATGGTACACTAACACAGAGAAGTGCAGAAGAACCTGCCGCAAAAAAGAAAAGTGAGGAAGAATAATATGGCACAGTTATGGGGAGGCCGTTTCACAAAAGAAACGGACAAGCTGGTTTATAATTTTAACGCATCAATTTCCTTTGACCAGAAATTTTATAAACAGGATATCCGCGGAAGCAAGGCACACGTTGCCATGCTTGCGAAACAGGGGATCCTGACAGAGGAAGAAAAGAATCAGATCACAGAAGGACTGGATGGAATCCTTGCAGATGTAGAAGCAGGAAAGCTTGAGATCACATCTGAGTACGAGGACATCCACAGCTTTGTGGAGGCAAACCTGATCGACCGTATCGGAGATGCAGGAAAGAAACTCCACACAGGAAGAAGCCGTAATGACCAGGTAGCTCTTGACATGAAACTTTATGTCCGTGATGAGATTGATGAGACAGATAAAGAACTCAAAGACCTTCTTCTTGCCCTGCAGAAGATCATGGAAGAGAACGTACATACTTATATGCCGGGATTTACCCATCTTCAGAAAGCACAGCCTGTAACTCTGGCTCACCATGTAGGTGCTTATTTTGAAATGTTCAGAAGAGACCGTGACAGACTGTTCGATATCCGTAAGAGAATGAACACCTGTCCTCTTGGAGCAGGAGCACTGGCAGGAACGACTTATCCGCTGGACCGTGCTTATACTGCAGAGCTTCTTGGTTTTGACGGACCGACCAGAAACAGCATGGACTCCGTATCTGACAGAGATTACGTGATCGAGCTTTTAAGTGCATTTTCTACCATTATGATGCATCTGAGCCGTTTTTCCGAGGAGATCATCCTGTGGAACTCCAATGAGTACCGTTTCGTTGAGATCGATGATGCATACAGCACAGGCAGCAGTATCATGCCGCAGAAAAAGAACCCGGATATCGCAGAGCTTGTCCGCGGAAAAACAGGCCGTGTTTACGGTGCGCTGACATCTATCCTTACAACTATGAAGGGAATTCCCCTTGCATATAATAAAGACATGCAGGAAGATAAAGAGCTTACTTTTGATGCCATTGACACTGTAAAAGGCTGCATCGCCCTGTTTACAGGCATGGTTTCCACTATGCAGTTCAATAAGGCAAACATGGAGGCAAGCGCAAAGAGAGGCTTTACAAACGCCACAGACGCAGCCGATTATCTTGTAAACCACGGCGTTCCGTTCCGTGATGCCCACGGTATCGTAGGAAGACTGGTTCTTCTCTGCCTGGATAAGGGAATCTCCCTGGATGAGCTTCCACTTTCCGAGTACAAAGAGATCAGCCCTGTGTTTGAGGAGGACATCTACGAAGCTATCAGCATGAAGACCTGCGTGGAGAAACGTGTAACATTAGGTGCTCCAGGACCGGATGTGATGGAGCAGGTAATCGCTCAGAATAAAGAATATCTTGAAAAAAATTAAGATAATGCTTGCATTTTTGGAAAAATTGGTATAGTATTTACAGAAAAGACAAATGTGTGCCATAGAGGGACACAAGATGAGGAGAGTTTTATTATGAGTGAAAAGCTTAAAGTCGGTATTTTAGGTGCAACTGGAATGGTTGGTCAGAGATTCATTTCTCTTCTGGAGAATCACCCGTGGTTTGAGGTGGTTACAGTTGCTGCAAGCCCAAGAAGCGCAGGCAAGACATACGAAGAGGCTGTAGGCGGCAGATGGAAAATGGATACCCCGATGCCGGAGGCAGTGAAGAAACTGGTAGTTATGGATATCCACGAGGTAGAGAAAGTTGCAGCTACTGTTGACTTTGTATTCTCCGCAGTTGATATGACGAAAGATGAGATCAAGGCTATCGAGGAAGAGTATGCCAAGACAGAGACACCGGTTGTTTCCAACAACAGCGCACACCGCTGGACACCGGACGTTCCGATGGTAGTTCCGGAAATCAACCCGGAGCACTTCGATGTTATCGAGTTCCAGAAGAAACGTCTCGGAACAACACGCGGATTCGTAGCTGTTAAGCCGAACTGCTCTATCCAGAGCTACGCTCCTGTACTTACCGCATGGAAAGAATTCGAGCCATACGAAGTAGTAGCTACTACATACCAGGCTATTTCCGGAGCAGGAAAAACATTCAAAGACTGGCCGGAGATGGAGCACAACATCATCCCGTACATCGGCGGTGAGGAAGAGAAGAGTGAGAAAGAGCCGTTAAGACTCTGGGGTAAGATCGAGGACGGCGTGATCGTTCCGGCTACCACACCTGTTATCACATGCCAGTGTGTACGTGTTCCGGTTCTCAACGGACATACAGCTGCTGTATTCGTTAAATTCCGCAAGAAACCTACAAAAGAGCAGCTGATCCAGAAACTGGTTGAGTTCAAGGGAGTTCCGCAGGAGCTTGACCTTCCAAGTGCTCCGAAGCAGTTCATCCAGTATCTTGAGGAGGACAACCGTCCGCAGGTACAGATGGATGTAAACTATGAGAACGGAATGGGAGTATCTGTAGGACGTCTTCGTGAGGATACTGTTTACGATTACAAGTTCATCGGACTTTCCCACAACACTGTAAGAGGTGCTGCAGGCGGAGCTGTTCTCTGTGCAGAGACTCTGAAAGCTAAGGGATATATCCAGGCTAAATAATCAGGTAAATCTTCATATGAAATAAAAAGCATCAGCAGAAACGGGATATCGGAATTTTCCGGTGTCCTGTTTTTGCGTCTCAGAGGAAACTTCTGAAGGAATCTGTAAAGAGAATGCCTGTGAAGTGTCCATGTGACAGGGATATGTGTTAAGGAGCTGATTATATGCGTAAAAAAGAAATTCGAACAGTGGTTACATTCTCTACCACAACAGCAGCCATGAAGATGGAAAAAACGGCTAAAGAGTCGGTGTTTCCGGGCAGGCTGATCCCGATCCCGTCTGAGATCAGTGCCGAGTGCGGGCTTGCCTGGAAATGCGTGGAGCAGTCAGAGGAAGAGGCAGAGATTTTTTTGCAGGAAAAAGAACTTGCATGGGACGGGATCTACCGGGTTCTGGTTTAACTGAATGGGGATTTCGAAGATCTGGCTTAACAGGGGAAATTGTTTGTTGTGTGCAACAATACATGATTTTTCAGAAATTTTTCCGTTTTTGTTGTGAACTATTTGATAAAGTGTTACAATATGAACAGCAGATTTCCGGAAAGCGTGTTGCTGTGAACAAAGAAGCAGTAACAAAGTGCCACGCTTGCTAAAAAAATGTGGAGGTGCTATTTATGAACAGGGAGGATGTAGAGAAACTGTCAACCGCTGCGAAGGGTAAGATCAATCTTCTGAACAGCAATTTCGGAAAATACTTTATGCGGGCGATCATGGCCGGATTTTTTATTGATGTGGCTATGATCTACAGTAATGTTGTGGGAAATGTATTTTCCAAGACATTTCCGGAATGGGGAAAATTCCTTGGAGCCATCGTGTTCTCCATCGCAGTACTTCTGATCGTGATGGTAGGCGGAGAGCTTTTTACCGGTAACAATCTGGTAATGGCGTTTGGTGCGTATGACAAGAGCGTATCATGGAAAGACGTTGGCAAGGTATGGGGAATCAGCTATATCGGCAACTTTGTGGGATGCCTGATCCTGGCTCTGATCTTTGTAGGTGCCGGAGCGTCCGGTACAGCAGATTACTTTGCGGGATTTATAAACGGAAAACTCAGTATTCCAGCAGGACAGATGTTTTTCCGTGCGGTGCTCTGTAATTTCTTCGTTTGTGTTGCAGTTCTTTGTGGCATTAAGCTGAAGAGTGAGTCAGGCAAGGTTCTGATGATCGTGCTCTGTATTTCGGGCTTCGTTATCAGTGGATTTGAGCATTGTATTGCAAATATGGGTGTCTTTACAGTGGCATACTGTATGGTTCCCGGATTGTCTGTCGGCACCATGCTTAAGAGTATGGTGATCGTAACATTAGGAAATATGTTTGGCGGAGCTGTGCTTTTTGCATGGCCGCTTAGAAAGATGAGTGCAGATAAATAGTATGGCAAAGGCTTTATACATAGCAGAGAAGCCCAGCGTGGCACAGGAATTTGCGAAGGCTTTGAAGATCAACGGTCAGAGAAAAGACGGATATCTGGAATCAAATGATTCTGTGGTGACCTGGTGTGTCGGACACCTAGTCACCATGAGCTATCCCGAAAAATATGATATCAAGTATAAAAGGTGGAGTTTTGATACCCTGCCTTTTTTGCCGCGCGAATTTAAATATGAAGTGATCCCTGGTGTCAAAAAACAGTTCGATATTGTAAAAGGATTGCTGAACCGGCCGGATGTGGATACCATTTATGTGTGTACCGACTCCGGGCGTGAGGGAGAATATATCTACCGTCTGGTGGCACAGATGGCAGGAGTGAAGGGAAAAGTTCAGAAACGTGTGTGGATCGATTCCCAGACAGAAGAGGAGATCCTCCGGGGAATCCGGGAGGCAAAAGATATCTCGGAGTATGACAACCTGGCAGCATCTGCCTACCTTCGCGCAAAAGAAGATTATCTTATGGGGATCAATTTTTCCAGAGTGCTGACCCTGCGCTATGGAAACAGTGTAACCAATTATCTCCATTCCAAATATCAGGCGATCGCAGTAGGCCGTGTGATGACCTGTGTTCTTGGAATGGTAGTGCGAAGAGAACGGGAGATCCGTGTCTTTGTGAAGACACCGTTTTATAGGGTGCTTTCAAGCATCGCCCTTGCAGGCGAGAGTTTTGACGGTGAGTGGAGAGCTGTGGAAGGCAGCCGGTATTTTCAGTCCCCGTATCTTTATAAAGAAAATGGTTTTAAGAAGAAGGAACATGCGAAAGAGCTGATCGACCAGCTGATGGGGAACCAGCCTCTGCAGTGTACCGTTGAAAAGATAGAGCGAAAAAAAGAGAACAAGAATCCGCCCCTTCTTTTTAACCTGGCAGAGCTTCAGAACGTGTGCTCCAAGCTCTTTAAGATCAGTCCGGATGAGACTCTCCGGATCGTCCAGGAGCTTTATGAGAAAAAGCTGGTGACATATCCGAGAACAGATGCCAGAGTGCTTTCTACAGCCGTTGCCAAGGAAATCTACAAGAATATTTCCGGGCTTCGGAACTATCAGCAGGCCGGTGCAGTGGCAGCAGAAGTTCTGGGGATGGATTCCTGGAAAAACATCTCAAAGACAAGATATGTGAATGACAAGCAGATCACAGACCATTATGCCATCATTCCAACAGGTCAGGGTCTGAATGCGCTGGGAAGTGTTTCTCTTACAGCTCAGAGAGTGTATGAGACTATTGTGCGGAGATTTTTATGTATCTTTTATCCTCCGGCAGTTTATCAGAAGGTCAGCCTTGTGACGAAGCTTGACGGTGAGGCGTTCTTTTCATCCTTTAAGGTACTGAAAGAAGAAGGATATTTAAGAGTTGCCACGAATTCTTTTGCCCGGAAAAAGGACACTGACGGAGAGAAAAACGGCAATGGCGAGGAAGAGGAAGTTTCCTGCGATACCGTGCTTCTGGATGCGTTGCAGAAGCTGAAAAAGGGTGATATACTTCCAGTGAATGGTTTAAGTATCAAGGAGGGCGAGACTTCACCGCCCAAGAGATACAATTCCGGTTCCATGATCCTTGCCATGGAAAATGCGGGCCAGCTGATCGAGGACGAGGAGCTTCGTGCCCAGATCAAGGGCAGCGGGATCGGCACCAGTGCCACACGCGCTGAGATCCTGAAGAAGCTTTTTAACATTAAATATCTGGCATTGAATAAGAAGACACAGGTGATCACGCCTACACTTCTTGGTGAGATGATCTTTGATGTGGTAAACTGTTCCATCCGTCAGCTTCTCAACCCGGAGCTTACGGCAAGCTGGGAAAAAGGGCTCACCTATGTGGCAGAGGGCAGTATTACGGAACAGGAATATATGGACAAGCTGGAACATTTTGTGCGAGTCAGGACCCAGCAGGTGGAGGCCAGCAATTATCAGTATAACCTGCGGCAGTTTTTTGATGCAGCCGCTGTAAATTACAGGAAGCCGGAGCGGGCTTCCAGACAGGGAGGAAAAAAATCATGATGAAAGATTTTACCATCAGCAATATGCTGGATCTGGGCGAGACCATCGCAGCAGAGCTTTTTGAGGGAAAGACTTATCCGTGGGAAGTTCTTCCGGAGATCGGGGATTTTATCATTAAACTGGGAAAGACTCTTGACCCGGATGAATATGAGGAGAAAGACGAGAATATCTGGATTGCAAAATCAGCCACTGTTGCACCGACTGCAAGTATCACAGGCCCGGCGATCATCGGTAAGGATGCTGAGGTGCGCCACTGTGCGTTTATCCGCGGCAAGGCCATTGTTGGCGAAGGTGCAGTTGTTGGTAATTCTACTGAGCTTAAGAATGCAGTGCTGTTTAATAAGGTGCAGGTTCCGCATTACAATTATGTTGGTGATGCAGTGCTTGGTTATAAGTCACATATGGGAGCTGGATCGATCTGTTCTAACGTGAAATCTGATAAGAAACTTGTCGTTGTAAAAGATGGAGATGAGAAGATTGAGACCGGACTTAAAAAGTTTGGGGCCATGCTTGGCGATCATGTTGAGGTTGGCTGCGGTTCCGTGCTTAATCCGGGAACTGTGATTGGACGGAATTCTAATATTTATCCGCTGTCACCGGTAAGAGGATGCGTACCGGCGGATTCTATTTATAAGAATGCGAAAGAAATTATTAAGAAAAAGTAGAAAGAAAAGGATTCTTTTTATATAAATAAGTTCTGCTTGGCAGGCAGTGGAAGGTTCGAGGAGGGGAGGCACTCGTAGTTGCGAAGCCCGTTTCCCCTCTTCGAGTTCCTCCCCTCTGGGCACACCTGAAGCTACACTTTTATAGTGTGGCTTTTTTTGTTAGGGCGATGGATTCGACGGTATGGGTTGTGAGCGGATTGTGCCGATAGGTAAGGGTGTGCCTGTATTAAGACAAAAATAAAATCTGTCTGATCACTACCAGTCCCATAATATGGACTGGATAAAACCAGTAAAAGAAGTATTTCGCGGCTTTTCCGCGGATAAATCCTCTTTCTCCATTGTACAGGTTAATGGACAGAAAGGCGAAACAGGCTCTCCATTCATAGTAGAGCCAGCAGCTTCCGAGGATAGCCTGGCCGGGTTTATCATTTCGCATATAATACATGATCAGCAGAAAAATATATCCCCGCCATCCGTAATCTGCTTTCAGAAAAACAGAAACAGCAAGCAGTCCCAGGATACAGAAAAGCTGCATTGCCCGCTTATCATGAAAATATTCGATCGCACAAAAAGCCAGATACCCAAGGAAAAGCGTGAAAAACACATTCTGTTTTTCATAATGCAGAGTATTGGTGAACATCAGATTCCACGGGATTTCGGAAATCAGTGCAAAAATAAAAAGATTCATGCCATACCGGAAACGGTCATGAGTATGGATAAATCCCTCCAGAAGGAGAAAACAGAAGATAGGGAACGCCACCCGGCCGATATCGCGAAAAATCAGATACACACTGTATTCTCTTCCGAACAGTGTAAAAAGAACTTTAAGAGCAGGCTGATACATACTTAAAAGAACCGCGCCAATATGATCGATCAGCATAGTAACAACAGCGATCATCTTCAGCGCGCTTCCGCTGAGAATTCGGTATTTTTCTGGAAAAACAGACTCTGCTGACACATTCATAAAAAATACACCTCCAAGGTCAGACTTGCTAATATATTATCACAGATATCACACAGTTGCCAGAAATATTTGACAGTTAGGCATATAATACCCGAAGAGATAACTTCCAATAATATCCCTTTTATGGCAAAAAATTATCAAATATGACTGGACGAAACAAAGGTTTTGTGAGAAAATACCCATAGGGTGTTATCGAACTTTTTTCTCAATAACATCGGTCAATCTATACTTGAAAGGAGTTTTAAAATGATTTATTCACGCGAAGTAGAAGAAATGTGTCCAGTGGCACAGGGCGTACATCATGGTGCCGCTCCGATCCCGGAAGAAGCAAAATGGGTTCAGGCAAAAGAAGTAAAGGATATCTCCGGATTTACACACGGTGTAGGCTGGTGTGCTCCGCAGCAGGGTGCCTGTAAGCTGTCCCTTAACGTAAAAGAGGGAATCATCCAGGAGGCACTTGTTGAGACAATCGGATGTTCAGGAATGACTCATTCTGCAGCTATGGCAGCAGAGATCCTTCCAGGACTTACTGTAATGGAGGCACTGAACACAGACCTTGTATGTGATGCGATCAATACAGCTATGAGAGAGCTTTTCCTTCAGATCGTATACGGACGTTCCCAGTCTGCATTCTCCGAGGACGGACTTGCAGTAGGTGCTGGTCTTGAGGACCTTGGAAAAGGACTTCGTTCTCAGGTTGGTACAATGTATGGAACTCTGAAAAAAGGACCTCGTTACCTTGAGATGGCTGAGGGTTATGTTACAGGTATCGCTCTTGATGAGGACGATGAGATCATCGGATATCAGTTCGTAAGCCTTGGAAAAATGACTGACTTCATTAAGAAAGGTGATGACCCGAACACAGCATGGGAGAAAGCAAAAGGTCAGTACGGCCGTGTTGCAGACGCTGTTAAGATCATCGACCCAAGAAAAGAGTAATTACATTCGTAAGGTAAAAAAATCAGGAGGTTACAGGAAATGGCTTTATTTGAATCATATGAGAGACGAATTGACAAGATCAATTCTGTTTTAAACAGCTATGGAATCGCTTCTATCGAAGAAGCTGAGAAAATCACTAAAGACGCAGGTCTGAACGTTTACGATCAGATCAAAGGCATTCAGCCGATCTGCTTCGAGAACGCTTGCTGGGCTTATACAGTAGGTGCGGCAATCGCAATCAAAAAAGGCTGCAGAAGAGCAGCTGATGCAGCAGCAGCTATCGGAGAAGGACTTCAGGCTTTCTGTATTCCGGGATCCGTTGCAGACACACGTAAAGTAGGTCTTGGACATGGAAACCTTGGAAAAATGCTTCTTGAGGAAGAGACAGACTGCTTCTGCTTCCTTGCAGGACATGAGTCTTTCGCAGCAGCTGAGGGTGCTATCGGTATCGCCGAGAAAGCAAACAAAGTTCGTAAAAAACCTCTTCGTGTTATCCTGAACGGTCTTGGAAAAGACGCTGCTCAGATCATCTCCCGTATCAACGGCTTTACATATGTAGAGACAGAGTATGATCCATATAAGAACGAGGTTAAAGAAGTATTCCGTAAATCCTATTCAGAGGGACTTCGTGCAAAAGTTAACTGCTACGGTGCTAACAGCGTTCCGGAAGGTGTTGCTATCATGTGGAAAGAGGGCGTTGATGTTTCCATCACAGGAAATTCCACAAACCCGACTCGTTTCCAGCATCCAGTAGCAGGAACATACAAAAAAGAGTGCAACGAGAAAGGTAAAAAATACTTCTCAGTTGCTTCCGGCGGTGGTACAGGACGTACACTTCACCCGGATAATATGGCAGCAGGTCCTGCTTCCTACGGTATGACTGATACACTTGGACGTATGCATTCTGACGCTCAGTTCGCAGGATCTTCTTCCGTACCGGCTCACGTAGAGATGATGGGTCTCATCGGTGCTGGAAACAACCCGATGGTTGGTATGACAGTAGCAGTAGCTGTATCCGTACAGGAAGCTGCTGACGCTGGCAAATTCTAATATAAGCATAGCTTAAAATAGCGAAAAAGCCGTAAACTCAAGGGTTTGCGGCTTTTTTTGCGTTTGCCTGAAAATAGAACAAAACAGTCTGAAAAAACGATAAATTTGACGGGTAGCTAACAAGTAGCTTACACGTAGCTAACAACGGTAGCTTACAAATTATTCGCCGGGGATCTCTGGCCAGGTGATCATATTCATAGCTGTACGCAGGTCTTCGATGGTCCTGTGAGTGTATACTTTTTCCGTGATATCCTGGATTTCATGACCAACGATTAACTTCAGGATGTATTCGTTTATGTTGGATTCCTTTGCCTTGGTAATAAAGGTGTGCCGGGTGTCGTGAGGCTTGTGTGTCATATTCAGGCGTGACATAACCTTTTTGAAACGGTTTCTGTATTTGTCATATGTAAGATGAGTTCCCTGCTGCCCATCCGGATCATTGAAAAGATATTCGCTGTGCATAGAAGTGGCCTGATTGTAATTGCGGCGAACCAGATCCATGATCTGTGGGTGAATAGGAACGGTACGATTCTTTCCGGCATCTGTTTTCAGTCCACCGATAAAAGTCATATTTTTAAAGTCAATATCTGCAATTTTCAGGACGGCCAGTTCCTGTGGCCGCCAGCCAGAATATATTCCGATCAGAACCATATCTGCAAAAGGAATTTCAAGATGGGACCAGAGAGACAATATTTCCTGATCAGAAAAAGGAACACGGATGATTTTAGGCTTAGGCTGCTGCACACCATCACAGAGCTGAGCATAGTCTTTAGTTACAATTTCATGTTTCATGGCATATCGGTACATAAGATTGAATAAGCTTTTCATTCGTGCTTTTGTGCTGTTACCGACCTGAGCATTTCGAATAGTTGTTTCCAGATGCTCAACCCGGATATCTTTCATTTTGATATTGTATAGTGGAGCACAGTGCTTATACGCAGAAGTAATAGTACGGACACTGGAAGGACCGCCCAAGGTAGGGAAATGTACATCAGACCATGCTTCGTACACATCACTGAAAGTGGGTTCTTTGGCAAATAAATCGTAGGGATTTTCGTTATATCGGGTAAGAGCTTCCAAAGCTTCCTTTCTGGTGCTAAAGTATCCGATAGTTTTTTTGACTTGTTTTGCCTGATTGGTTTTTGTATCGATTTCCCATCCAGTTGTTTTGCTGGCTGCCCAGGGCTTACGTCTCTTTCCGGGAAGCTTATAAACAGATCCGAAACCATTTGGTAACTTCATAAATATCATCCTCCTTGTAAAAATGAGTACAAAAATAACAGCCAGCGAACGAGTGTTTCGCTTGCAAGGCTGCTCCGAAGATGATACAATATTTTTGCGAAATCAGTAGCATCTTCGGAAGCTACATGCCGGTTCCTGTTGGCGCAGGGGCCGGTTTTTTATTGTATGGCAGAAAAATAAACCACCTGCTCGGCAGGTGGAGGGAGTAGCTTTAGC
>CAVBVT010000082.1:0-12869 GCA_963598855.1 Eggerthellaceae bacterium | reverse complement strand
GAACATACCGAAGACCGGTTGCGTCAATCTGCCAGCCCCAGTCAGAAGCTTTCAGATATGGATTTTTCAGATTGTCACTTCCATTTCCGGCAGTTGTCTCTCCATCCTTTGTCACACTGACACAGCTGCTGGAATAATAGCTGATGGTGAAAAAGTCCACCGTACCTTTCTTAAGGATCTCTTTATCCTCAGGAAGGATTCCCAGCTGGATTCCATGTTCCTCAAAGAATCTGGCTGCAAATCCAGGATAATACCCTCTTACATGAACATCACCGGCAATGGAATTGTGGATCTGTCCGAACTGCTGTGCATATAAGATATCCTCCGGATGGCAGGTGTACGGGTAACCATTATGATAAGCAAGCATACAGCCAAGCATGAAATCCGGATCAATTTCATGAGCCATGGAAACTGCAAGGGCACTTGCCACCAGCTGATGATGCATTGCCTGATAACGGCTCTGCTCACATACATCTTTCGGGTCCAGCATTCCTGCGCAGAATACCGCACCAAAATCCTGCGTCAGCATATTGATCTCATTAAAGGTCAGCCAGTATTTTACCTTGCCTTTATATCTCTCAAATAAAACCTTTGCAAATCGAAGATAGAAATCGATCATCTTGCGGTTTTTCCATCCGCCATACTCCAGGGAAAGATGAAGGGGATTCTCATAATGAGAAATGGTTACCAGGGGCTCAATGTTATATTTTCTCAGCTCATCGATCACATTGTCGTAGAACTTAAGACCTTCCTCATTTGGAGTCTCTTCATCACCATTGGGGAACACTCTGGACCAGGAAATGGAAAAGCGGTATACCTTGAATCCCATCTCCGCAAAAAGAGCAATATCCTCTTTCCAGTGATGATAAAAATCAGTTGCCTGATGATTTGGATAAAATTCTCCCGGTAACGGTGCCGGCGGTGTAAGGCGGCGTTCCTTATTCACACTTCCTCCTGTCAGAATATCAGCGATGGACGGTCCTCTGCCGCCCTCATCCCAGCCGCCTTCATACTGGTTTGCAGCGGTTGCTCCACCCCAGAGAAAGTTTTCCGGCATACGGTTATAATTTTTCATATCTTAATTTTCTCCTTTTTTCAAATATCAGGCGGATATGTTTTCTCCGCCTGATGTCTCTGTTCTTATTCTTATACGATGGTCAGGAATTTATCTCCTGCATTTACAGCTGCATCTTCTTTTTCCATGCATACTGCTTTGATATAATCAGAAATATTTGTCACAACAACTGGTGTGATCAGATCATATCCTTCTTTCTTAATGGCATCCATATCAAATTCTACAAGAAGTTTTCCTTTTTTTACTTTATCTCCATTGGAAACATGGGATTTGAAATACTTGCCATTTAAGTTTACGGTATCAAGTCCGATGTGGATCAGAACCTCTGCTCCGCTGTCTGCCACAAACATGATTCCATGTTTGCTGTCCATGATGTTTTCCACTGTACCATCCGCCGGTGCATAAACTTTTCCTTCAGAGGGAACGATTGCTGCCCCATCTCCCAGAACCTTATCCGCAAAAGTTTTATCCGGAACGTCAGAAAGTGCTTTTACAGTTCCTGCTACCGGTGCACAAAGCTCAATCTTATCTACAAGGGGAGCACTCTGCTGTGCCGACTGTTTTTCTGAATCTGTGTTCTGTACCTCATCCTCTGTCTCGGCCTTTACATCCTCAAATCCAAAGATCAGAGTAAGAACAAAAGCAGCTACAAAAGATACCACGATCATAATGATTCCATAAAGCAGGTTGCTTAATCCCTTCTCGCCGATAAACGCCGGGATTGCCATAATACAGTTCTGTGCAATGTAAAGAGAAACCTGAAGAAGTCCTCCTACGATACCACCGATTCCGGCTGCAATAGATGCTGCCACAACGGGTCTTTTCAGTTTCAGTGTAACACCGTACAGAGCAGGCTCTGTAATACCCATAAGAGCAGATACACCTGCTGCACTTGCCAGCTGTTTCATGTTGCTGTCTTTGGATTTTACAGCTACAGCAAGGGACGCACCAGACTGTGCAATGTTAGAGCATACCTGAGAAACAAAGATCAGTGTATCGGTACCACCTGTTGCAATGGCATTCAGTCCGATCGGTGTCAGCGCATGGTGCATACCTGTCATAACGATGAACGGGAAGGTTGCTGCAAGGATACCTACAATAATAAATCCAAGTTTTACAGACAGGAAATTGATGGCTACTGCAAGTCCGTTACCGATAATCGTTCCGATGGGTCCAACTACGATCAGGGCAATCGGTGCACTGATGAGAATTACCAGTGTCGGGTTCAGGATCAGTTTTACCATTTTCGGTGTGATCTTATCAACCAGAATCTCAATGTAATGTGTGATCCACACCATAAGGATAACCGGAATAACGGAATATGAATAGGTCGCTTTTGTGATCGGCAGACCAAACAGTGTGATGGCTGCGTCACCGGCTACCATAGTTACAAATGTAGGGCTTAAGTAAACACCGGCGATAAACAGTGCCAGTGACTGGTTCACGCGAAAAACCTTGGCAGCGTTTGCTGCGATCAGGAACGGCATAAAGTAGAAAGTAACATCTCCGATAAAGCTGATCACCTGGTAAGTACTGCTTGTATCTGTTACCAGATGGAAGGTTGTAAGCAGGGTAAGTACAACCTTAATCATACCGGCTGCAGTTAGGGCCGGGATCATTGGTGTCATACATCCGGTGATCGCGTCGATAACCTTTGAAACAACACTCTTTGAGCTGTCAGAGCCTGCTGCTGGTGCATCGTCTGTAGGAACACCTTTGTCCTCCAGTGCTTTGTAAACAGCGTTTACTTCGTTTCCTGCGATAACCTGGAACTGATCCTCATGCCAGTTAACGCCGGAGATCTCGGAAAGCTTTAAGATTTCTTTCTCGTTGATCTTTGATCTGTCCTTCACATAAAAGCGAAGTCTTGTCATGCAGTGGAACAGACGAGTGATATTATCTTTTCCGCCCAGAGCTGCAATCAGTGTGTCTGCAGTTTTTGCATAGTCCTTTTTCATTTGGGGACCTCCTTTAATAATAAATATTGAAATTTATATTAAAGGTCTTGCCTGAAAAGATACGCACATTGCACGTATTTCAGTAACAATCCATTAACACCTAATTTATAAAAAATCTCTTTTTACAGATTTTTCAGCCGTTTGTGATCTTCTGTGATTTTCTGGATATGAATGGTCAGATACAGCATTTCATCCTCAGTCATATCGTATTTATATTCCTCTTCCATCATAAGATAGATCATTTTCACACAGCCGTAAGCTTCTCTATACTGCTCCTTGATGATCCGGAAAAGCTCCTGGTTCTCATCATAGTGAAGCTCTTTATGAAGGAATCTCTGGGCAAAATATTTCAGATGTGTGAGAAACCGCTGATAATACAGGTTATCCTCCTGAAATTCCATATTGTCATAATACTTCTCCACAACATCCAGGATCTGATGTACGATAATGGAGATCTGGTAACTGTCTGTCTTGCCTCCATCTTCCGCATTCACAAAATGCAGTGCAAAAAATCCGGCTTCATCTACAGAAAGATCTACTTCAAATGTCTCATTTACTTTTTTCAGCAATTCCAAACCGATCTCATATTCCTTATGATAAAGCTGCTTAATATCCAGAAGCAGCATATTCTGAAGGCGGATTCCGTTCTCAAGTCGGGAGATCGCACCCATAATGTGATCGCTGAGGGAAAAGTAAATGCTGTCATTTAATTTCATCCCCTCTTTTTCCTTCACTTCATTTACAAAAGCTTCCACAAAATCCAGATACTTTTCCGGAATAGCAGTGAGATAGCCCTGTATCTCCTTACTGATCTGGGCATTTTCCGCAGTAAAGATCTTCTCGATCCTGGATTCCTCCACCTGCTGGCCTTTCTTTTTCTGAAAGGCAATTCCGCAGCCCTTTACAATCACTTCATGTCCCTGCTCATCCCTAGACAGTATCAGATTATTATTCAAAATCTTATGGATAACCATATTCCCTGTTCCCCCGCTGTCAGACAAACAAAAAAGACCATTACAGCATATAGAAATCCCCTTCCTATACTACTATAAGGTCTTGCCTGACGATAAATAAATATTCCAGTAACAATCCTTCTGATTCGTAACTATTTAACAACTATATGCAATACTATCAGAAAAAATATGTGTTGTCTATCTGGAATATTTAATAAAATCTTTATATTATTTTTGTGAACTTTGCCAAAATCCCCCGCTGTTCCTGCAATACGGATCGGCGGGGGACTCTTTCAGATCTCTTTTCCTTTTGTTGCGATCGCATGTACTACAAACGGTACAAACAATGTGATAAATGCCGCATATCCAAGGTATGCGTAACCTTTCTTGACAACTGTCATCAGACCGAACTGTGCGATGGCAAATGCCAGGAATGTGAAGATTGCTGTGAAAATGGCGTTTCTTCCAAGATGTCCCTGAGCTTTTTTTGCAGGGCTGTCCATACGGCGCTCTACTGCGTTTACGCAGCGTGTTACGATACCGGAGATCATATTTACTGCTGTGGAGATAGCTCCAAGGATGATCAGCAGAGAAATGATCGGTGTCAGAATTCCTGCACCAACTCCGTTCTGAACCAGTACAAGCATCGGTACAGATGCAGATGCAAGCTCACCAACATAGGCAATTGCAAGAAGTCCCAGGATGGAAAGTTCCATTGCACAGAAGTTGCATACAAACATCCAGATTGCTGCTTTGTTGATCTGTTTTTCATCGGTTACGTCTTCCATATGCTGGTACATAACAGATACAGAAGCCAGCTGGAAGAAGAAGTAAAGGACTGCTGAATAAAGAGCCGGTCCAAAAGCTCCGCTCTCGGAGGAAAGTACGGTCATTTCTCCGGAGGACATGGTATGGATGGAAGCTGTGATATCGCCCCACTGTGCGATGATATTCGGAACCAGTACAAGCACCAGGCCGATGATGATCAGCACACTTAATGTAGAAGCACATTTTCTGACTACATTGGTACCAAAAAGCGCGATCACAAAGATAAATACCGCAATGATCACAGTGCAGAGCCAGTAAGGAATTCCAAACAGAGTCTGCAAAGTGGAACCGCCTGTTGCAAAGGCAGCTGCAGATGCAGTTCCGATCATGATCAGATAACAGATCTCATAGAGGTTTGACATAACCGGTCTGGTTTTTCCATAAAGGCTGTCAGAAAAGCTTCTGTAATCGTAGGTTTTATGTTTGTAAGCGTAGCGCATTCCATACCAGAAAAACAGTGCATATAACCCCTGTGTCACTGCCGGCAGGATCAGACACCAGATACCATAGTTGATAAAGTACTGATAGATCTGCGCCCCTGACGCGAATCCGCCTCCGAACTGGGTGGTAAATGCTACGAACGCAAGTCCCATCGCCAGCGACATTTTGCTTTGTAATGATTTATTCTGACTCATCTCTCTTTCCCCCGTTTTCTACTTATTGTATTCGATGACCTTTCCCGGATTCAGGATCAGCTTGTCATCGAAAGCCAGCTTGATGGCTTTATAAAGAGCGATCATTCTCGGGCCTGCAAATTCTTCCAGGAATTCCAGACGTCCGTTTCCGATACCATGCTCACCGGAAAGCTGTCCGCCCAGTTCTTTGGACAGTGCATACAGCTCTACCAGACTTGCGTGGGTGGCTTCCTTCCACTCCTGGTCACTCATTTCCGGTCCGCGGAGCATCTCTGTATGGATATTTCCGTCTCCACAGTGTCCGCACGGCTCTACACGGATGCCATGTGCGCTTGCAATCTTTTTGGCTGCTTTTACATACTCGGCGATCCTTGCTCGCGGAACAACCACGTCACACTCTTCCTGTGCTACAGAATCGGCTTTCATTCCCTCAAGGATTCCGCCTCGGACGCTCCATACGGCTCCGGCACGCTCCGGTGTACCTGCGATACAGCAGTCTAGTGCTCCGTTTGCAAGGGCTGCTTCTGCTGCTGCCTCCACTGCGCTGTCCAGCTCCTGCTTGCTGGAGGCATCGTACATAACGATCAGCACTGCTTCCCCCTGTTTCACCGGGAACATTTTGTTCAGGTTCCGTTCTACGATATCGATCAGTTCTCTTTCCAGGAACTCGATGGCTGTGGGTACAAATGGCAGTTCCAGAACCTTCGGAACCATGTCTGCACATTCCTCAAGGCTCTTAAACGGCATTACAAGGGTGCAGGTACAGGTCGGTGCAGGAAGAAGTTTCAGCGTTACCTGTGTAAGGATACATAAAGTTCCCTCTGATCCGATCACCAGGTCTTTCACATCGTATCCTGTTGTGTTCTTTACAACATTGGATGAAAAATTCATGATGGATCCGTCCGGCATAACCGCTTCGATACAGCGCACAAAATCTCTGGTCAATCCATAACGTACTGCCTTCATGCCACCGGCATTTGTGATAACATTGCCGCCGATGGAAGCTGTTTTTTCACCTGGATCAGGCGGGTAAAAAAGTCCTCCTGCTGCAGCTGCCGCCTGAATATCGATAAGAAGTGCTCCCGGCTCCGCTGTGATGGTCTGGTTCTTTCTGTCAATTGGAAAGATCTTGTTCATACGCATGACAGACAGCATGATTCCGCCATATTTACAGGTAGCTCCGCCTGCAAGTCCGGTTCCCGCTCCACGGCATACAACCGGGATATTTTCTTTATATGCGTAAGCCATGATTGCGGAAATCTCTTCTTTATTTAAAACCTCCACATAGAGTTCCGGAGGAAAAACTCCGTACTCCGGCATCTCATCACGATAGTACTCTTTTGCGATCTCATCGCCGACCCATACACGATCTGAAGCAGTCACAGAACGGATGTAGTCGAAATCTTCTGAAGTCATTTTTTTATAAGGATATGCCATGACTTAATCCTCCTTCCGATTCTTTATCAGTTCTGTAAGTTCCGGTACGACCTGATACAGGTCATCTACGATACAGTAATCTGCCACATTGAAGATCTGTGCTTCCGGATCATTGTTGATTGCTACGATACAGTCAGATCCTGTCATGCAGGAAGTAAACTGGATAGCTCCGGATACACCGCAGGTGATGATCAGTTTCGGGCGGACGGTTCTTCCGGAAAGCCCGATCTGATGGGCAACATCTCCGAATCCGTTTTCCACCATAGGACGGGTAAAAGCTAGCTGGCCACCAAGGGCTTCTGCCAGTTCCCGGCACATTTCCACATCTTTTTCGTTCCGGACACCACGGCCTGCAACAACCAGGATATCCTCTTCCTCCAGGCTCTTCTCTTTTTCAATCACTTTGGAAGAAAGAATCCGGATCCTGGAATCTGTCATTTTTTCATTTACCGGACATACCACTACCTGGCCACGCGGATTTTTTACTTTTTCTGCCTTATCCATGACCTTATAACGGACAGTGGCAAACTGCGGTCTTGATTTGGTGATTCCGATCTGTGCCATGATGTTTCCACCGAAAGCCGGTCGGATCTGGATCATATCGGTATTAGAACGGATATCCAGTGTGGTACAGTCTGCAGTCAGTCCTGTATGGAATCTGGTAGAAAGTCTCGGTGCAAGGGAACGTCCCAGAGCAGTCGCTCCGATCAGCACAGAGCTTGGTTTGTTGGCCGCAATACAGTCTGCAACGGCATCGGTATAACAGTCTGCACGGAAGCCTTCAAAACCTTCATCCTCATACACGTACACATTGTCCACGCCATATGGAAGAAGTTTCTCCGCATTTTCTTTTGTTCCTGTCCCTCCGACAATCACACAGTTGACCTGATAACCGACTTTGACTGCCATTTTTCTCGCTTCTCCGATCAGCTCGAATGTAACCGGATGGATCTCGCCTCGCTCCTGCTCCACATAAATAAGGAAATTTTTCCACTTATCCTTGTCAAAGGATTTCGCCTTCTGCTCAAACCGGATCGCTTTTTCCGGGCAGTTACGAACGCAGAGTCCGCACATACGACAGGCATCACCCACAACAATTCCTTTTCCCTCAATCGTCAGGGCTCCAAAAGGACATTTCTCCACGCATACTCCGCAGAGCACGCATTTATCTACGTCAAATTTTAAAAATTCCATTGTTCCTCTTCCCCCTATATGATCTTCTTTCCGGTCAGGAGAGCAACAAGCTTATCTGCTTTTTCCTTTGCAGTTCCTTCCAGGTAAACCTGTTTTTCACTCTCCTCCGGTGCAAACATTTTTTCTACAGAGGTGGGGGAACCGATTAGTCCGTAACGGCTCAAATCCTGATCCGGCATATCTTCGAAACTTAAAATCCGTACCGGACGGTCTTCCGTTGCCTTCTTTAATAAGTAGGATGGCAGACGCGGTACACAGGTATCCTTGTCAATGGTCAGAAGACATGGATACGGGATCTCGGAAACCTGGGAAACACTGACAAGATCCTGACGGACCTGAATGCTTTTTTCATTGACCTCCATGATCTCAGCTACCCATGCAGCGTGTGGAATGCTCAGATGCTCCGCAATGGCCGGTCCAACCTGGGCTGTATCTCCGTCTGTGGTCTGTCGTCCGCAGATAATCAAATCTGCACCGCCGATCACCTGGATTCCCTGTGCCAGTGCATAGGAAGTTGCCAGTACATCCGCTCCTGCAAACTTGCGGTCGGAAAGGATCACGCCTTCGTCTGCGCCCATGGTGTAGGCATCCCGGATCATCTCCTCCGCCTGAGGCGGACCCATGGTCAGAACGGTTACTGTGCCGCCTGTTTTTTCCCGGATCATCAATGCTGTTTCCAGTGCGAACAAGTCGTATGGATTGGTTCTTGTCTCACCGGACATACGTTTCATGGCACCGGTTTCCGGATCAATATCAACTTTGGAAGTCGCCGGTACCTGCTTCATACATACAACGATTTTCATTTTCTATCTTCTTTCCTGTATTTTTATTTTTCACTTTAAAGCTTTAAATAGCTGTATAAGTATAACATTAACGCAATATAAAGTCGAGTGCTTTTTGGTAGTTTTCACAAAAAAATATGTAATTTGTTCCATTTGGTAAGCGGATATGGCTAAAACCAGCGAAGTCCGGATTTCCTGCATTTTTTCCCACAAGTAAGTGAGCCGATATTAACTACCGGCTCACTTAACATTTTTCGTAAAGAATATCTACTTTTATTTTTTTAATCGGAATTCCATATATACAGGATCGTGGTCTGAATAGGAATATCCGGTATTTATATTTTCGTATTTCGTACATTCCACATTATCTGAAATGATAAATCCGTCCAGCGTCACGGTATAGGTTTCGCCAGGTACATATTCCATATCTGCGTTGCGGGCACTGTTCCAGAGATTGTCTTTTTCATCTTCAGACAGCTGATCCAGGCAGAAGGAAAAATGCTCCGGAAGTTCCGACCGTGGAAACGGATAAGCCCAGGATTCCGGTTCTGCGGAATTATCGGAATCTGCCTGTGCACCACTGTTTTCATCATCCTTATCACCTGCATCGATCGCTTTCAGATCGTGATTGAAATCCCCTCCACAGATCACATAATTTCCGGCTTCATATTCCTTCTGCATATCCTCACTGAGCATCCGGATCTGTCCTTCCCGGATAGCGTCGCTGTTTCCGTAAGCAGACATATGAAGCTCAAAGATCACCAGCTCTTTTCCATTATCCACCGACACCCTGGAAATGCTGTAACATCTGTCCAGGTCAAAAAATTTCGTAAAGGATGTTGATATAGGAAAACTTCTTCTCAGAGATCCCGTGATCGGATATTTGGAAAACAGGGCAAGTCCTGCCTTGCTTTTTCCATGAGGCTGCGTAAACGGATAAAACAGAAACGCGGAATCATAATTCTGTGCAAATACGCAGTTATAAGCCGGGATCGTTTCCTTCAATATAGAATACTCATCCACATGATAGCTTCTGGTGGCATCCAGGTCGATCTCCTGAACCAGCGCAAAATCCGGATCTTTCGACGCGATCAGCTCACCGGCACCTTGGATCGTTTCTTTTACACTGTCCTTGCTCTTCGCCCAGGAAGATTTTCCGCCATCCATAAAGAAGCTGAAATCCGGAGTATAGGCTCCGAAACCGATGTTGTATGTAAGTGCGGAATATTTTTCCCCGGTTGTGAGCACATCACCAGATGATATGCTGTCTGAAATTGTTTCCACCTGCAGCTCCTGATTATCCTCGATGCGGTGATAGCTGGCAAAAAGATAAATGATATATGCCGCCAGAACCACCACAACTGCAAGAATAATCATGCCGATCACCTTCAGGACTTTCTTTGCTTTTGTGTTCATAATTCACCCACTCTCTTTATATCTGCTGCAATTGTAACATGGTTAGATACCCTGTGTACAGTCTCTCAGCAAAGAGAGTTTATCCGCCGAATACGCCTTATTTGCAAACGCAGTTGTATGGGTGCTGTTGGGATAAGAAGCTTTCACTGGCTTTATACATCCTTTTTCCTTTTTTTATAAAGCAAAATTCCCAGGCAGGTTACGGCCGTACCCACAGTCATATATATCCAGGATACTATATCTGTAGGATCTCCTGTTTTTACAGAAGATTGTTTTTTATTTCCTGGATTATTGGGATTACCTGGGGTCACAGATGGAGTCCATTCATTTGTCACTGTAAAAATATTCCCTTCTGAAGTTACTTCAGATATGTACCCTTCCGGAACATCCATCTCTTGCACTTTCCATTCTTTATCCGAATCCAGATTTTCCCACTGATATGTCCAGTTGTTTGATGCATTCAAGGTTGCATTCTGCTGCAGCCTTTCATCACAATAAAGGCCTACAGAAATACTGTCAGGACGTTCTCCTGCCCTGTCATTATCATCCTTCCACACTTTATGGACTACAATACTCTTCTTTTTCTCCGGATAGACGATTTTCCCCTTAGGCTTACATCTGACTGTTCTCGTCAGAGTACCGTCTTCCCCTGTCCCGGGCAAGATAACCAGATAAGAATCTGTATCATAAGAATATCCCAGTTTATCGAAATCTTCCTGCACATTCGTCTGTTTTATAAAAAAAACACCATCTGGTAAACCAGTATATTCAGCAATTCCATCCGCCTCAGTTACTTTTGCATTTCCTGTTAATTGCTTTTCCTCAATATATCTGTCCAGAAACTGTACATTCTGATTATAGGTTTCCTTATCCCCCAGACTTTCCGGATTCAGATCCGTATCCAAAAAATCTTCCGTAAGACTGCAGACACCGTTTTCAGCAACAACTGCAACCTGATACAGTGTCAGACTGATTCCCTCTACCGGTTTTTTAGTATCTGCATCTGTCTGTTCAATATGTATAATTCCGGAATTCTCCTGTGCAAAAACAGGGAGCGGCAGGAGAGCTATAATAAATCCCAGAAGTATACTTATTCTCCTTATTGTTTTAGAAATCTTTGCCAATCATTCCACCTCATTCTGTTTTTTGTTTTTGTCAGATTTTTGTTTCTTTCTCCGTCTGAATCCGACAAAAATTGTAAGCACAATAATAATTCCAAGTACATAAAGCCACAGATAGTCATTCAGTGTTGCTTTTGGTGTTACCACACCTGTAGTTTTCTGACTGAAATCATAATCAATACGTTCTCCACGTACCAGTAATCTGTGATCATTGATTCCAAAAGGTGTACAGGTAAGCAATGTCACATAATCTTTGCCTTCTTCTATATACAGATCATCTGTCTCCTCCGGAAGTACAACCTTTATCTGATCTACCTGATATGCAAAGTTCTGGTTCAGAACATGTATAAAGAAAATTTCTCCCTCTTTTACCAGATCCAGATCTGTAAAAAGCTTCTTTGATGCCATTCCCGTATGTGCTGATATTACAGAATGTGTTCCACTCCCACCTACAGGAAGAGACGTATTGACCACTGTCCCGGCTCCTTCATTTAACACCTCTTCTGATGTTCCATAGTAAACAGGAAGATATACATTAATAGAAGGAATTTCCACATATCCCAGCATTGCTCCTGGCTGCACCATCCAGAAATCCTCAAACTTCGTTCCCTTCAGATTGGCAATGTTACTGCCCGTAAAAGGGTCTGCCGGATAACCTCCGGGAAGTGTGGCATTATACTCATATGCCATTTGCATGGTCTCCTGCAGTTTTTCTTCACTTGTATCTTTCATCTCATTCTGATATTCTGAAATCTCTCTGTTGGCAAACCACTGATTGATAAAACTGGCAAAACTGGGATAGCAGACCAGTATGATTCCACCTGCTATAATCAGAACTGCGATCAGATGTCTCACTTTCTTTAACATGTCTGCTCCTTTTTAAAATTCCGGGATGCCATACGGCACCCCGGATTCAACTAATCGTCAATCATTACTGTCTTTTACGGCTGAACAGTTTTTCAATTCCGAAATACAAACCACCAAGCACGATCAGAAGTGCACCACCATATAAGCAGTACATTGCTGTCTTAGCACCTGTCTCCGGGAGGCTGATACCTTTGGAGTTCTCAATTTTTACAGTAAGATCAATAACTCCGTTGTTATCTTCAACTGATGTTGTCGCTGATCCCTGTCCAGATATAATTTCAAGCTTTCCTACTCCGTTAGCCCCATTGTCATTCTCTTTTCCTTCATCTGAAATCTTAACAACTACCGGTGCGCTCAGCATGGAATATCCTGCAGGAGCTTTTGTCTCTGTAATGGTGTATTCTCCGTCTTTCAGACCTTTGATTGTTGCGATATTGCCGTCTTTTGAGATCACAAGACCTGTAGGATTGGTAATTTCTCCATTATCGCCATATTCAAAGATTCCGATTACTTCATCATTAGCATTTTTTACTTCGAATGTAGCGCCTGCCATATCTTTTGTATAATCGTTCTTGTCAACTTTATGGATCTTCAGACCAAAAG
>CAVBVT010000081.1:6849-13146 GCA_963598855.1 Eggerthellaceae bacterium | reverse complement strand
TCGGAAGATGTGATACACTTTATTTCGTAATCTGACTTAACTAAATGCCATTGATATTTAATTACTTATATCATCCTCCTTACAAGGGATTTGTTAATCTTTTCTCGAGCATTAGGATATCACTTTTTTTCGCTGAACGCAAGATTAGATCCCCAGATTTTCCAGATCTTCGCTCATATACCCCTTAAGCCGCTCCTTTAAAGCCTTATGCTGAGGCAGCATAAGGTCAAAATCCAGTGCAAGGATCTCTCCTGCAGCTTCGCTTGCATTTTTCAGGATTCCTGCATCATTGTAGATGTCTCCGATCTTAAATTCCATCAATCCGCTCTGGCGGATACCAAAAAGATCTCCGGGCCCTCGAAGCTTCAAATCTTCTCCAGCTATATAAAATCCATCGTTGGATTCATTGAGGATCTTCAGACGCTTGGAAGTATCTTCCTCATTATTTCCCTGGATAAAAATACAGTAAGACTGGTGTTCCCCTCGTCCAACACGGCCGCGGAGCTGATGAAGCTGGGCAAGTCCGAACCGTTCCGCATTTTCCACCATCATCACTGTAGCGTTGGGCACATTCACTCCAACCTCCACAACTGTGGTAGATACCAGCACCTGGATCTCGCCGGAGGCAAAAGCTTCCATGATCTTATTCTTTTCTTTCGGCTTCATCTTGCCATGAAGGATCTCTACTCTGATCTCGCCTGGCAGGACTTCCTGAAGCTTTCTGGCATAATCTGTAACATTCTCTGCATCCAGTCCTTCACTCTCTTCCACCATAGGGCAGATCACATAAGCCTGCCTTCCCATCTGCACCTGCTTTTCAATAAAAGAATAGGCTTTGGGACGATAGGAAGTTCCTACCACGCAGTTCTTAATAGGAAGTCTTTTTGCAGGAAGCTCATCAATAATGGAAATATCCAGATCCCCGTACAAAATGATCGCCAGTGTCCTGGGAATAGGCGTTGCGCTCATAACAAGAACATGGGGTGGATTTCCTCTTGTTGTCAGTGCCTCCCTCTGGCGAACACCGAACCTGTGCTGCTCGTCTGTGATCACAAGGCCAAGATTCTTATATTCCACTTTCTCCTGGATCAGGGCGTGGGTTCCGATGATCACATTCACCTCACCGGCTGCGATTTTCTGATAGATCTCACGCTTCTGCTTAGCTGTAGTAGAACCTGTCAGAAGCACCGGATGGCAGGAAGTGATATTTTGCTCTTCCATCAGTTTCAAAAATCCTTCATAATGCTGATTGGCCAGAACCTCCGTAGGTACCATCAGCGCACTCTGAAATCCATTCTCTGCCGAAAGTACCATGGCTAAAAACGCGATCACCGTCTTACCACTTCCAACATCGCCCTGCACAAGCCTGGACATCAGTTTATGACCGCTTAAATCCCTCTCGATCTCATGCCATACATTCTTCTGGGCATTCGTCAGCTCATAGGGAAGACCTTCTATGATCTCCTCAGTTGTCCAAACTGGCTTCATGGAAAATGTATTCGGAGCTTCTTCTGTCTTCTCCTTCAGGAGCTGTACTGCCAGCACAAACAGCAGAAATTCATCAAATACCAGTCGTTTCCTTGCAGTAAGAAGCTCCTGCATATTCTTTGGAAAATGAATGGTACGGATCGCATAATTATCATCTGCAAGCTGATATCGTTCCCGGATCTCCTCCGGCAGATATTCGCCATGAAGCGGTCTTATATCCAGAACCTGGCGGACTAATTTCGTGATTGCCTTGTTGGAAAGGCCTTTCGTAAGGCCATACACAGGCTGCATGCTGTGAATGATTTCCCCATAAGCTGCCGGAGTAAAAATCTCCGGATGTTCCATCTGCGGGCGGCCTTTCTTCCGGGTGATCTTGCCCCTCAGGATAAACACGCTGCCCTTTTTGACCGTTCCCCTTAAATAAGGCGCATTGAACCAGGCAACCGGCAACCGGCCGCTTGCATCTGCCACAGTTGTTGTCAGAACCTGAAGATTGCGCACCTGATTAATATAAATACTGGTGGCTACAGTAGCACGGATAGAAACGGTTTTCTCCTCCTCGGCAGATGCGATCCCCACAGGTTCCTCATATACATCATAAGTACGCGGATAATAACGGAGAAGCTCCTCCGCAGTCGTGATCCCGATCTTCTGGAAAAGCTTCTCTGTTTTCTCACCCACGCCTTTTAATTCACGTAAAGGTGTCTTATCATTCATTTTTTGTACTCTTATTCTACGGAAATCAGATAATAGTAAATTGGCTGTCCGCCCTGGTTCAGCTCAACCTCACACTCCGGATATTTCTCAGTAAGTGCATCGGAAAGTGCCTCTGCATCTTCTTCTGATACATCTTCACCATAATAAACGCTGATGATCTCAGATTCCTCATCAATCATCTCAGCTACCATCTCCTCAGCTACCTGGAGACGTTCTCTGCCTACTGCAAGGATACCTGCATCACCGATTCCCATGATATCTCCCTCATGGATCTCCTTATCATCAATACGTGTATCACGGACTGCATAAGTAACCTGTCCAGTCTTCACTCTGGAGATCGCATCTGTCATGGAAGCAAGATTCTCCTCGCCGCCTTTCTCCGGAACAAAACTGATCATAGCAGAAATTCCCTGCGGAATCGTCTTGGTCGGCACTACAATGATCTCTTTATCCTCTGTAAGGTCTCTCGCCTGGTTAGCTGCAAGGATAATATTCTTATTATTCGGGAAAATATAAATTGTTTTTGCATTTACTTTATCGATAGCATTAAGCATGTCCTCAGTACTTGGATTCATGGTCTGTCCGCCCTCGATCAGATAATCCACACCAAGCTCGCGGAAGATCTGGGAGAGTCCCTCTCCTACAGATACGGAAATAAATCCGTAATCCTTCGGCGGCTCTTTCTCCTTCTCAGCCTGCTCTCTGGCAAGCTTCTCAGCGTCTTTGATCAGCTTCTCCTGATGCTCCTCACGCATGTTGTCGATCTTCATGCGGGAAAGCTGTCCGTATGTGAGCGCACGCTCAAATGCCTGTCCAGGATGATTGGTGTGCACGTGTACTTTAACAATTTCATCATCTGCTACCAGTACAATGGAATCACCAATGGAATCCAGGAATTCACGGAAACGGCTGATCTCTTCCTGTGGAAGCGGTTTCTCAAGAAGGATGATAAACTCTGTACAGTAACCAAACTTGATATCTGCCTCTGCCTGCGGAGAAATCTTCGTGATCTTCGGAGCAGCAGATGCCTCAAACTGGGAGTAATCTACTTCCTTGCCATGATATCCATCAATAGCTCCGCGGAAAACTTCCAGAAGTCCCTGTCCGCCTGAGTCCACAACACCAGCTTCTTTCAGTACCGGAAGCATATCCGGTGTTCTCGCAAGTGTCTCCTCTGCGTGCTGGAAGATTCCGTCAAAGAATGAATCCAGATCCTCTGCGCCATCTGCAAGTTCGATCGCTTTATCTGCTGCTGCTCTGGCTACAGTCAGGATGGTACCTTCCTTCGGCTTCATAACTGCTTTATATGCAGTCTCAACGCCTCGCTCCATAGCTGCGGCAATGGCTGGTGCATCCAGATCTGTCAGTTTACGTACTCCTCTTGTAAAGCCTCGAAGCAGCTGTGACAGGATAACACCTGAGTTACCTCTGGCACCACGAAGAGAACCGGAAGAAATTGCTTTCGCCAGAGTCTCCATATCCGGATCCCCAAGAGCTCCTACCTCGGAAGCGGCAGACATGATGGTAAGCGTCATGTTCGTTCCCGTATCCCCGTCAGGTACGGGAAACACATTCAGTTCGTTGATCCATTCTTTCTTCGCTTCCAGGTTCTTGGCTCCGGCCAGAAACATCCTGGAAAGTATTTTAGCATCTATGGTTTTGTTATTCACCACAAGTTCCTCCTCTAAACCTAATCTATTGCACGTACGCCCTCAACCATGATGTTGATCTTCTCGATCTCCATTCCTGTAAAGGCTTCGACTTTATATTTCACATTGTTGACAAGATTATCTGCAATGGTGCTGATATTCACGCCATATGCCACAATAACATGGAAATTCAGCTGGATCTTGTTATCATCTGTGATCTTCACACTGATTCCGTGTTTCAGGCTGTCAATGCGCAAAAGCTTAACCAGTCCGTCTTTCATGCTGATAGCTGCCATTCCGATAATGCCAAAGCACTCTACTGCCACACTGCCGGCATAAGTTGCAATGACATCCGTATCAATTACAATCTGGCCCAATCCGGAATTTATACGTCCATTCATATGGGTACCTCCATTGTTTCATTTAAAATTAGTATAATTATATAGATACATTATACCCTTTTTTTGCCTGGAACACAACGCTTAATTTATTCTGTAAAAAACCTCCTTACAGAATTTTTTATAAATTTCCTTTTTTTGCTTGCAAAAGAGCAATTCATCTGTTAAAATGGTGACTGTTGATAAAAGGAGGTGCTATTCATGGCTAAATGTGCAATCTGCGATAAAGGAGCTCATTTCGGAAACAATGTGAGTCATTCCCATAGAAGATCCAACAAAATGTGGAAATCTAACGTTAAATCCGTCAGAGTAAAAACAACTGCCGGCGGAGCAAAGAAAATGTATGTATGTACTTCTTGTTTAAGATCCGGAAAAGTTGAGAGAGCGTAAGTAGAAGCGTATGCCCCCGTATTGTGCGGGGGCTGTTTTTTTACTTATTAAAACATGTCAAGCGGATATTCGCAATCCGCTTCGCTACTTGCTCATAACCAAATAACTGCTCCGCAGTTTATTTGGTTAAAGAATAAGGGCTGTACCCAGGCGGGAACGTATCTGCCAGGTACAGTCTTTATTTTTCTATGGTCAAAAAAAAAGGGAAGCCTGCATACTTCACACTGCGCACTTCCCGTTCATCTGCAAAACATATGGTATCCGCACAGCAGACACACTACTGCTATGGAGATCACAATAAAATTCTCAGTAATAAGTATTCCCAACACCATTCCTACGCCGATAAAAAACAGCATAAATCCGGTCAGCTTTCCCATTTCAGTCAGCCTGCTATTCTTTTCTTATTACAGTATATGCCGTAAAACCCGTCTGAGTACTGTCAGCTGCTTTTATTCTTCCGTCTCACCCTCAGAATCTCCGCCTGCTCCCGGTACAAAGCGATTCACAAAATCAGGAACCATATCCAGAACCTTGGTAAGGCCATCCTGATTCTTCACATTTACAAGCTTGGTCGTTCCATTCTGGATCACAAGCACTGCACACGGTGTCATCTTACCGGCAAGACCGCCGCCTCCGTTGTTCTTCTTATCTCCTTCGAAAGCTCCGGCTCCTACACCGAAAGATACATCGACCAGAGGAAGAATGATGGTATCACCTACATGAATGGCATCGCCTACAACTGTCTTGGCTGATACAAATCCGTCCATTCCCTTAAATAATGAATTCACGGTATCTTTGAAATTATTCTCTTTCTCCATGATTTACCTCCTTATGTCTCCATCGGCGGATGACGTATTTGATATTTTTATTGAAATAAAGCTCTGCTGCCGTCTTCAGAAGTATAACTCCGTAGATCCGGCCTTTCAGCATGACCTCTCCTTCCAGCACATTCTCACTGTCAAAAAGAGGAGTCACTGCTACTGCATTCTTATGAAAAGGAATCGTCATGCCAAGAACTGCCAGCACGGTTCCTGTAACGGAAGGATCTTCACATCCCAATGTGATCCTGCCTGTAATCCTGGTAGGAAGAACATGCCGTACCAGTTTCTTTGCATCTTTCCATACAAGAGAAAGTGCCTCTCTGGTACGGGGGTGATCGATAAATTCCTTGTACCAGTTTATCTTACCACAGAATTTTTTGATTGTTAATCTGAAATTCTGAATTTTTTGGAATATTTTGGATGGAATTCCAAAAAAACTTCGTATCGCAGCCAGAATGCCAAGAACTGCTTTTTTTATTTTTCCCGCTATTTCAGAAATTACGCTTACAATCTTGTTTCGGGACTGCTGTTCTTCTGCCGATGTTTCAGAGAATGTATTTTCTGTTTCGGAGGTTTTATCTGTGTCTTCATTATCTTCATTCTGAAACTCACAGACTTTCTCAGTTGCTTCCTTCTTCGAATCACCCTTTGTATCAGCACCTTCAAAATCCGCAGATATGGTCTCAACCGGAACTTCATCCGGCTCTTTAATGACCGTTACGTCCTGCTTCTGTTTATCTTTCCTGCTGTCCTCATGTTTCCGCGATCCGGACGGAACATCGCTTTTCTTCTTTTTTTCAGCTGTATGTGCAGAGGATTTTTTCTTTTTTCCCT
>CAVBVT010000081.1:0-6770 GCA_963598855.1 Eggerthellaceae bacterium | reverse complement strand
TAAAATTCCATCCCTGTGCTTCCGTTTCGGAAAAAAGCCTTCACAGCAATTCCATGAAACAGCCAGCTGACTTCTCCCGAAGCCTCTGCCTCTTTTATCCCTGCATTCCGCTCTTTCACAGCTTTTCCTTTATAACGCACAGGACAGAACAGAAGCAGCAGAAGGATCAGCAAGATCAGTCCTGCGAGGATCCCCAGAAGGATCAGTATCCATTTAATTATCAGCCATAATATATGCAACATCTGTTCACCTGTTCTCCAGATATTCTCTTATTTTCAAATCACCGGTTTCCCTGTAGACTTCTTCCACGATTTCCTGTACCATCTGGATCGCTCCGTCTCTGCCATTGGCGATCCCCACAATAGGAGGACAGATTGCCCAGACTGAGTGCTGCATCAATTCTGCAGTGGAGCGGATCTCCAGAACATTTCCAGGATTATCTGACAATGTGACCACATAAACACCCGGAACCAATTTTCCCACAATGATCCGGGCTCTTGCCTGCCCTGGGTTCTTAACGTCTTCTCCAACGTAATAATTCCGTATCCATTTCAGCATCCTGCAGTCACCTCCCTGTCAGTTAATGTCAAACAGGGCTGCGTAAAAACACAGCCCTGTCCTGTTGCTAAAAATACTTCTGCTGTTTCGCCCAGATGCCTTCACTTCGCATCTCCAGATATTCCTGATAGGCCTGTTCCACAATATGCTTCTCGTTGGAAAAACGAAGAAGATGATAGATCTCGTGAAACTTGTAATATCCGGAATCTACAAAGTATTCCTCACGCTGGGGTTTGCTATGATAATTATCAGCTATCATGAGATACCAGTGTACCTCTTTCATTACCACGTCCTCCGGAACAGTGAAATTATACTGACTCTTGCCAATATACTTCACAATGGAAGCTCTCACACCTGCTTCTTCCTTTACTTCACGTAAAGCAGTCTGCTCGAAAGTCTCTCCCTTTTCTACGGTTCCTTTGGGAAGCACCCATCCTTCATAACGGTTCCTGTAGGATTTATACAATGCCAGGATCTTACCCCGATGAATTACCACACCGCCACAGCTTGTTGCTTCTATCATATTGCAATCCTCCTGTAATGCGTGTGTCTTTTGCACTGGTTACAGTATACCTCTTTTTTGTCCGATAGGCAAGGGGCAAGAAACAGATACTATTTCAATTTCTTAAAATTAGTTACTGTTCACGCCGTGACCAGCAACTGAAATTAATCAAAATAATATGCATCAAATACATCTGCTGCAATTGGAACTGCTGCCTCACTTCCTGTTCCGCCGTTTTCAACAATTACTGCGATGGCAATATCTGGATCATCTACATTGGAATATCCCACAAACCAGGAATGGCTGGAGCCGTTTTCATCAAACTCAGCAGAACCTGTTTTTCCGGCTACCGTGTAGCCGCGGCCGTTCAGTGCAGATGCCGTACCGTTCTCAACTACATTCTTCATCAGCTTTCCAAGAATATTCGCCTCGTTGCTCGTCATCAGACGTTTGTATTCGGATTTTTCCGTTTCTTTTACAGTATCTCCGGAATTATTCACGATCTTATCGATCATGGTCGGCTTCATTAGAACTCCATCATTAGCAATAGCGCTGGTTATAAGAGCCATATGCATTGGAGAAACAAGAGTATTTCCCTGTCCAATAGAAGTTTGCATGACCAGTGGATTCGGCGAATTATCTTCCAGAGTAAATTTACTTGTTTTATAGGAATTTAATGGAAGAGCTTTGTTAAAAAGCAGATCTTCCGCTGTACTTCGAAGAGAGCTCCCACCCAGGCCAAGTCCCATATCTGCAAATGCACAGTTACAGGAATGGGCAAACGCCGAATAGAAATCTTCCTGTCCATGAACAGCACCATTGTAACACTGGATCGTATGGTCATCTACAGTAATGCTTCCCTGGCAGAGATAGGAATATCCCTCCAATGAACCTTTCTGTCTGAAATAATCAAGAGCTGTGACGATCTTAAACGTAGATCCAGGCGGATATGCACCATTGGTTGCACGGTTCAGAAGGCTGCTGTTGTTCTCATCATTTACCAGTGCATCCCAGTTCTCAGCAATCGTATTAGGATCAAAGTCAGGCTTGCTCACCATTGCAAGGATCCTTCCTGTTGACGGTTCCATCACAACAACCGCGCCTCTTCTGTCTCCCAGAGAATTGTAGGCTGTTGTCTGCAGATCTGCATTAAGGCTGGAGATCACAGTATCGCCCTGATTCTTTTTCCCGGAAAACTCGTTTTTCATCTGCTCCAGGAAAAATGAATGAGAAGTCAGAAGTTGGAAATTCGCTTCTGATTCCAGTCCGCTCTTGCCATTGGTGTCATAGCCTACTGCATGGGCAAAAATATTGGCATACGGATAATTTCTCTGCTCTGTACCGTCCTCTGACACATTGGTCTGCGCCAGGATCTCCCCGTCTGAAGACTGGATATTTCCGCGGACAACACGATCCGAAAAAGTATCCTGTCTGGTATTATACGGGCTGTTGATAAAATCATCACTTTTTACTGCGTCAAAATAGATAAGATAGCCGATCAGGCTGACAAAAATCAATATAAAGAACACCGATACAAAAGTAAACGGCCTGTTCTTTTTTCTACGGATTCTGGCGATATCCCGCTCTCTCAGGCGTCGCTCTCTTTCCTCTTCTTTCAATCGTTTCTTTTCGCTGCGTCTCAATTTCTTCGTCCTCATCTTCCCTCAGAATATACAGTCCTTGAATAATAGCCAGCATCAGGATGGTGCACATGACAGAACTTCCGCCGTAGCTTACCAGCGGCAGGGTAACACCTGTCATCGGAATAAACTTGGTCACACCGCCGATAGTCAGGAATACCTGAAACGCATATTCTGTTCCAAGTCCCAGAGCGATCAGCTTATAAAACGGGTTGCGGATCTTCAATGCAATGGTAACGATCATAAGGAAAAAGCTGGTACATACCAGGATCAGGCAGATGGCAAAAATGCCTCCCAGTTCCTCACAGATCGCACTGAATATAAAGTCATTTTTTACAACTGGGATCTTCTCAGGTGAACCCTGGCAGAGTCCCATTCCAAACCAGCCGCCGGTTCCGATGGCAAACAGTGACTGTACGATCTGATAGCCCTCATTCTGATAAACGGCCATAGGATCTCTCCACGCACTGACTCTCTGGCGTACATGGCCAAAGAGATGATAGGCGATCACTGCACCCACACATCCGCCGCCAAGTCCCAGGAACATATATCCCGGATTTCTGGTAGATACATAGATCAGCACAAGATAGGTGACAAAAAAGATCACTGCGCTTCCAAGGTCTCTGGAAAGAACCAGGATTCCTACATGGAGCACTGCTACGATAGTTGCCATCACTACTTTGCGGAAATTCACTTTTCCGCAGAGAAGAGATGCCATAAAAAATACGAATGTGATCTTGATCACCTCGGAAGGCTGGATTCCCATAAGGGAAAGCTTGGCTCCGTAACTTGTCCTGGCAAGAACAAGAACTGCTGCAAGAAGCACGATACCGATTCCTGCATAAACCCATGTGAGATCTTTAAGAAATTTCATCTTCCGGATCATCACCGGGATCACCAGTGATACTGCACTTCCTGCTGCAACGATCAGAAGCTGCTTGTTTGCAGAAGGAAGCGACAGACGGCAGAGCATGATGAATCCCACGCTCAGCAGCATGCACATATTGTTCAGAAGCAGCAGCGAAGCATCTTCATAAAAAATCCTGTACAGGATCTGGATCGCCGCAAAAAAGATCATCATCTCTATATAAAACAGGACGACCTTGAAATCCATGCTCTTGAGATAGATCACGAGAAAAGCTGTGAAATCTATAAAAAAGATCATGGTCAGCTGTTGATGGAGCAGCTCCTTTTTTTCCTCCTCGTCCTGCCGCCACACCATATAAAAACAGTGAAAGGTGTAAACGATCATCAACGTGAGGATCACATACTTGGATAATTCTGTAATTACATTAATCATACACTTTTACTCGGCTCCTCTTTTAAAATGGCCTTTTGTATACCTGCGTCCGGAAGGTTTTGCATTTCCATGGTAAATGCCCTTAAATTCCTCCAGCACTGCTCTTGCCTCTGATGGTTTCTCGATGGTAAAAGCAAGTCTCAGAGATTGTAATTTCATTTTCTCTACGCGCTCCTTTTCTCCGGGAAGTCCATAGGGAATACTGTTATATATAATGTTATAGCAGTATTTCGCAGTCTCAGGACAGGCACTTTCCCACGGAGTACAGCAGCATTTCACTGAAAATTCGCTGTTGTACCGGTCTTTCAGATAAATGGTCTCGCCTTTTCCTGTGCACCCGAACAGATTCTTACGTACACACTGGGCTGAGATCATCAGCGGAATATATCCATACAGGAGAAGTTCAGAAGAACGATTATCCCTGTGCTTAAGTTCTCCCTCATTCAGTTCCAGAGGAACGGTATTCTTAAGAACGCCCTCTTCTCTCCAGAATGCCTCTGCTTCATCATTCCAGGTATACATGGAAGCATCCAGCACACATTTCTCTTTGTATCCCAGTTCTTTCAGTGCTGCATAAGATTCCAGGCTGCGTACCAGAAAACCTTTCATTCCCTGATCCAGCCACTCCTTCGCATTTCGGATCCATGCCTCGGGAATCTCTCCGCGATGGATATGCGGCGTAGAAAGATAAAATTCCTTCCTCTTCGCAAGTTTCGGTGAAAAGCACTTCTTCATGGTATCAAAAGGAAGATAAAATCCTGTAATCCCCTCTTCTTCCAAAAGCGCATCTGCAACATCTGTCCGTTCACAGGAAACATACAGCGGAAGCTCCCTATTACGGGAGTTCTTCTCTGTACAGACTGGATCATTTTTTCCAGAGAACGGTTTCTTCCCGGCTGGTTCTCTCCGGCTTGTTCCGATCAATTCCTCTCTAAGCTGTTCCAGCGCATCCCTGCGCACTTCATTGAGAATTTTTACAGGAACGAAGATCCTTCCGTTGATCTCAATGTTCAGACTTTCCCACTGAAATTCTGTATTTCCCAGTTTCTCCATCTGCTGACGGATCCTCTGTTCTTCCATAGGCTGGTTCTTGGCAAACTGAACCTCTCCCCCCATGGATGTCACCGTTTTATCTCCGCAGGTTATTTCCAGTATAACAGGACTTTCCGGAGAAAGTATTAAATTCCCATGAATTTTTTCTTTTATTTTTCTGATCTCCGGCTGGATATTGCCGGATTTCTTCTCATTGGCAAAAGCCATCATCTCCGGACCGCGGTACATATCATAATATCCGCTGCAGGAACCGCCTCTGCTGAAAAGATCCAGAAGATATTTCCTGTCCGCCTCCTGCACGCGGTATTCTTTTCCACTGAGATAAAGGTCCAGATATTTTCTGTATACAGAGGTAACTCCTGCAGTATAACCTGGCTGCTTCATACGTCCCTCGATCTTTAAGGACATTACACCTGCCTCCAAAATATCCGGAAGAATATCCAGCGTACAGATATCCTTAAGACTTAAAGCGCAGAAATCTTTGTCCCCTTTATATTTCCGGTGATCACAGGTTGCGCTGTACGGAAGTCTGCAAGGCTGTGCGCAGCGGCCTCTGTTTCCGCTTCTCCCACCGAAAATACTGCTCATCAGACACTGACCGGAATAACTGTAGCACAATGCCCCGTGGATAAAAGTCTCGATCTCCAGAGGACTGGCCTGATGCATGGCAGAAATTTCTTCCAGTGAAAGCTCTCTTGCAGGAACCACACGGGTAGCTCCTTTTTCTTCCAGAAATTTCATTCCCTCCGGACCAGTCACTGTCATCTGTGTACTGGCATGGATATCAAGATCCGGAAAATTCCGGCGGATAAAAGAAAACACACCCAGATCCTGAACGATCACAGCATCGAGCCCTGCCTCATAATAAGGAGCCAGATACTCAAAAAGCTGTCCTTCCATCTCTCTGTTCTTCAAAAGTGTATTCACTGTAAGATATAATTTACGATTATGGAGATGCGCCGTCTCAATAGCAGCAATCAGCTCCTCCTGGGTAAAATTCCTGGCATATGCCCTCGCTCCAAAAGCCGGACCGCCTACATACACAGCATCTGCACCTGCACCTATCGCCGCCTCAAAACTCTCATAAGAGCCAGCCGGTGAAAGCAGCTCTGTTACTATCTTTTTCAAAGTATTCCCTCATCTCCCGTCTGTTAATCTATAAAACAAAAGAGGATTACCGAAGCAATCCCCCCATTCTTATTTGAGCAATTCGTCAAGCTCTTTCTCCAGTTCCTTAACCTTACCATCCAGAAGATTCTTCTGCTCCTGAGCTTCCTGCTCTGCCTTCTTCGCCTCTTCGATCTGCATCTTCAGTGAAATCAGCTCATGTTTCAGGTCATACATCTCCTGATCCTTCTGCTGCAGATCCTGTTCAAAGATCTCTGCCTGCTTCTTCGCCTTGAAGTAATCATCTGTAATATTCAAACTGAGAAGTGTATGCTTGGTTTCCATGGCCTGTCTGGAATATCCCGGCATCTGACTCAGTTCACCGATCTTATTATTCATATAGGCCGCAACCTTCTGGAAATACTCCTCAGACTCATATCCGCCCAGAGTAATGATCTTTCCGTCGATAACAACCTGTGCTGTATTCTTTACCGCCATTCGTAAAGCCTCCTGAATTCATCTGCTGCTTGTTCTCTCAGCAGCATTCCTCTCTGTTGCCAGCCCCGCTGGCTCACAACTGTCCTTATTATAACTGATTCCAGCTAAAATG